>CAYHDD010000126.1:0-7665 GCA_964355195.1 uncultured Rhodoferax sp.
CACGCTGATGCTTTGCGGCGTCTTCGCGAGCGCTGCGCCAAAGCCGCCCACGTCGGCCCGGTCAATGTCGAGCAGCGGCGCTGCCTTGGCCGTGATCGTGATGGGTTGGAGGTCAGGTGACGCCGTTTGCGCCAGCGACGGGAGAACCGTGCCAGCCACGACGACGGCCAACACCAGCCTGAGGTTCAAAATGAAGGCCATCGAAAAGTCTCCAATCGACGGCAGGGGGAGTGGAGAACGGAGCGGACCGGGTGGGGCCAGACTGAATTCAACATCGCTTCCCTGCGCAAGAATTACCTTGATCAAGTTCCAGGGTTTCATCTCAGCCGGTCATCTCGCGACGACCAGCACCCCTAGCGGTTTGCGGCATGCCCGGGGCAGGCCAGCGGGTTGGATTGTAGCCGGGGCTCAGTGACCAAGTCCCGACTGGGCGAACAACCCTGTTTGCGGCACGCCCCTGCGCGTCGCGCTCAGGCGAGCATCGTCTACTGGAGTTCGATGCCGGCCTTCCTGACAAGACCAGCGTACTTCAAGCGCTCGCTGCGGAAGAATGGCATGGCTTTCTCGGGTGGCGCGACATTGATGACGTTGCCCTGTTTGGCCATCGCCTCTTTGACCAGCGGATCATCGAAGGCGGCGACGACGGCGGCGTGCACTCTTTGCACCTCTGCCGGTGCCAGGCCCTTGGGTCCGATGACGGCAAACCAGGCTTCGACGACGTAGGTCGGCAAACCCTGCTCGGCAAAAGTCGCGATCTCGGGCGCCGCTGCCACGCGTTGCGCGGTTGCCATGCCGATGGCACGCAGCGCGCCTGACTTCAGGTGCGCCTGCACGCTGGGCAGCGCGGCGGTGGCGAAGTCGACCTGGCCACCGATCAGGTCGGTCAGCATCGGGCCGACGCCCTTGTAGGGGATATGGCGCGCCTTGACACCGGCTTCGTCAAGAAACATCTCGGAGGCCAGGTGCAGGATCGTGCCGTTGCCGCCCGAAGCGAAATTCATTTCGCCGTTCTTGCTCTTCAGCAGCGCGATCAGCTCCTTGGCGTTGTGGGCAGGCACCTTGGCATTCACTACCAGCACCACCGGCGTGTAGCCGACCACCGCAATCGGCGTGAAGTCGCCCGGCATGTCGAACGACAGCGATTTGTAGACGCTCGGAAAGATAACGACGTTGTTTGACACCACGCTCAGCGTGAAGCCGTCGGCAGGTGCACGCGCCAGTGCCTGCAAGCCAACGACACCGCCCGCGCCGGGCTGGTTGTCGACCACCACCGGGTGACCCAGCGCCTTGGCCAGCGCCGTTTGTGCTGTGCGTGTGATGGCGTCAACGCCGGAGCCGGTGGCATTGGGCAGAATGAAGCGGACGCTCTTGTCGCTTTGCGCAAAGGCCGGACCGAGCAGACCGGTGGCGAGCCCGATCAATAGTGCGCGGCGTTTGAATTCGGTGCTGTTCATGCTTTGAATCTCCATCTCTTAAAGGCCGTCGAGGCTCGATCTTAAGTGCAAGCGGCAATTTGGCAACAAGATCTACGGCTGCTGGCTCAGCTTGGAGTACCGCGAGCCTGACACAGCCTGGCGCGGTTCCAAATTGAGCCAATCCAGCGGACGTCATCCCCCAAAACATGCTGGTTCAGGTTGTTGCAATCAAATCATCGGATAAAGAGAGGCGCCGCCGTCCACCAAAAGGGTGGCACCGGTCATGTAGTCGCTGGCGCGGCTGCACAGGAACAGCGTGGCTTCGGCCACCGACTCGGCACTTTGGAGCTGACCCACGGGAATGGCGCGCCTGGCCCTTTGTTGATAGTCGGCGTCCTCGTTCCACTGTTTGAGTGCCATACCTGCGCCGACGATGCCGGGCGACAGGATGTTGACACGAATATGTCGCTGCGCGAGTTCCCGGGCCAGCCCTTTGGCGAACATGTCGATCGCCGCCTTGCTCGGAGAATAGGCGCCGTTGCCGGGCCAGGGAATCTGGCCCACCCACGATGACGTGAAGATCATCCGCGCCGGGCTTTGTGCGCTGGCGCACTTTTGCAGCAGCGGTATCGCAGCGCGGCTCACCAGAAAATGAGCGTTCAGGTTCAGCTCGAAGGTGTTCTTCCAGTCTGCGTAGCTGTAGCCGTCGATCGCGCCCGCAAGCACCGCGCCCGCATGGCAGATGACGGTATCGGGACAATGGGTCTTCCCGTTCACAGCACACGACGCGTTGAAGAAATCGGTAACCGCGTGCTCGTCGGTGATATCGAGCCGCACGCACGTCAGCCGGGACTGCAGTTCGTGCGGCAGTGCCAAGGGAAAGGGGCTGGGATCGAGGTTCACGACCCGGGCACCATGCGCCAGCAGTCGCGCCACCATCACCTGACCCAGCGCGCCGCTACCCCCGGTGATCAGGATGGTGCGACCGTCCAGACAGGTGGAGGAAAAGCTTTGACTCAGAAATGCTGGATTCATGTGAATGCCTCGCTAGAGCTTGCTCAAAGGGATCTTCGGGAACACCGTGATTCTGAGCAGCGTGCTGCCATAGGGAACGAGCTCAATTACTTCGGTTTCGCCGACGGCATCGATTTGGTCCGGAAAGCCGGGTGTGCTTGTCACTTCTGCACCGAGACGATCGTCAAAAAACGAGCGCAGTTGCCACGCCGGCACGCGCCGGGCTGGCACGGATATTCTCACCGGCGCTCTGTCCCAGGGGTAGTCTGTTGTCTGTGCCACCCCGACCGAGATACTGTCGCTCGCTGCGTCATTCAAGCACAAGGCGTAGTTCCAGGGCTGGCCCGGTCTTCTTGCAATGGCAGGAAACTGCGCGGCGGACTTGGGGTGATTCGCGATCGCCTCATCCACCGACTGAACCGGCAGGCTGTAGACCAGGGGGCCACGCTCCACGGCGACGCCGCCCTTGGGCCAGGCGCTGAACCTGACTTCCATTGGGAGCTTCAGCGTGATCTGGTCCCCATCTGCGAAGACCCTGTCGATCCTGTGAAACTGGCCCGACGCCGGCGCAGGTGACAGCAGACTTTCATTGAGCCAGAGCTCGGGGCGCTGGCACCAGGCCGGAATGCGGATCGACAAGGGAAAACGGGTCGAAGTCAGCATGCCGAGTCTGAAGACAATGGACTCCGAAAACGGATATCCGGTGAGTTCCTCTATGCTCACCAAAGTGGCTTCGGCGCCGACTTCTGACACGACCTTGCAAGGCCCCAGCAGCGCCGCGACCAGTCCATGGTCCGGTGTCGCCAGCCACATCTGCTCGACGTAATACGGCATGAAGCGATTCACGTTGCCGGTGCAGCATTGCACATCGTGCCCTGGCAGGTAGGCCATGCGCGCTGCGTGGTGGCCATAGGGGTTGGAGTCCAGTGCGCAGACCGCCTGATTGGGCGCGGAGAAATACTGGTGCGCGCGAAAGTCCTTGCTGATCGCGCCCAGAGCGCCGTTGAAAACAGCCTTTTCAATCGCATCGCCGTAGTGAGCATCGCCTGTGATCTGTAGCAGCGTGCCGTAGGTGTAGGGGAAGGTCGCGGTGTTGCAGGTTTCGGTTCCCGCGCTGGCGCCTTTCCCTGCGAAGTGTTCGGTCGAACTGGGAAGTCCCGACGCCAGCAGATGATCACGCTCCATGGTTTCAAGACCCCGAATCGCGTCTTTCAGATACCTCTGTTCACCCGTGATGCGGTATAGCAGCGCTGGGATCTTTACCAATTCCAGGTACACGACGCCATGCGTGCCAGGCCCATCGTTCGAGCGGAAGTCGATGTCGCCACCGGCCCAGTTGCGGTAGCGCGGGTCGCCGCGAAACAGCGCGTAGGCCGCTTGCGCCATCTCCAGCATGCGCGGGTCGGCCGTCTTTTCGTGCAGCCAGCACAACTGCTCCACATTTGCAAGCTCGAGCACGTCCGCGAAGTCCTCTGCAGCAAACGTCAGATAGTGGCGGTGCAGTAGATCCACGATCTTCCCGTCGCCGGTGGCGTCGTGCTCGCACATCAGCGCCCGATTGAAACTGGCATAGGGCCAGTGGCGGTAGCGCTCGCTGAGTTCGGTGCCATAGCGCCCGGACGCACTGACATGCTCACGAACGTAGTCAAAATTGCTGCGCACTTTTTCCAGCAGTTCGTCGTCATCCAACAGGTGTCCGAGTCTCAGTGCGCCATCCAGGAAGTAGGCGGTCTGCTCATAGGGCCACCAGGCGGTAGGAGAGCCCTCCATTCTGTCGCCAGCCCAAAGGCAGGTGTCGAAGGGGTAGCCCGCAACTGCGATATGGCCGGTGAGGCCCGACTTTTGACGGCAAAGGAATTCCCGGATCCAGCCCTGTGGCTTCACCTGCGTGATGCTCAGCTTGGAGAAAGCGCCATGCGCAACGGGCTTGGTCATGGCAGCCTGGCTGGAGTTTGAATCAACGCTTTCCCAACAGAAACAGGAACGGAATCTCCAGCCGCCTGGCCCATGCGTCCTCGTTGTGTCCTTCGCCTTCAAACACACGCGACATCGAGTTGCTCGCATCAAAGCCGCGGTCGCGCACAATTTCATCGACGAAACTCTGATACGTTCCGTAAAGGGCATCGAGTTCGATCGAACCCCGGTCCATGTAAAGTTTGTGGTGCCGGGGATCGGCCAGATGCTCGCGCAGATAGTTGAAGGCAGCCAGAGGCAGTGCAGAGTTGGGCTCAAACGTGCCCACCCAGTGCGTAGAAAGGCCTGCGGCACCGCCAAAAACCTGGGGGTATTCGTTCATCGCGTAGATGGAGATCACACCGCCCATGCTTGATCCCATGACGAAGGTGTGCTCGCGCTCGGGTCGGGTGGAGAAGCGCTGGTCGATCGCGGGCTTGAGCTCTTCCACCATAAAGCGCAGATAGGCATCGGAGCGGGGTTGTTGTTCCATCCATTTGTCCATGAAGGCGCGGCGTGTGGATTCGTTCACCCAGGGCAGGAATTTCTCGGGAAAATATTCGGACCACCGCGCCTTGCCGGCGTTCGCTATGCCGACGACGATGGTGTCGGCGATGCGCCCTTCGCGAAGCAGGCGCGACAGGGTGACATCCACATGCCAGGCTTTCTTGAACCAGGTGGCGCTGGGGTCGAACAGGCCTTGACCGTCCTGCATGTAAACCACGTTGTAGCGTTTGGACGGCGAGTAGCCGTCGGGCAGCCAGACGTCGATGTGGCGTGCGGCCACGTGCTTCGAAGGAAAGTTCTCCAGCCTCTGGATACTGCCGCTGGTCACCTGCGGCACAGCTTGTGCATGAACGAAGGCGCTCAGAGCCAACCCCAGCAACGCGAAAATGGGGAGCCACAGGTTTTTGAACATCATCTTCTTTCTCAATCGACCTCGCCGTCAGTGGCACTTGCAACTGGGCAAACCAGAGCAGCCCACGGCCCCAAAAGGAGCTGCCTCTGGACGCGCTCCACGTGTCCCAGCGTCAGGGCCTGGGCGCTGGTGGTGAAGGCCCGCGGCAGCGAAACGATCGAGGTTTGCGCACACAGGTTGAACGCACACAGCACCGCGTCGTCTTCAACGTGCCGCAAAACGACGAGAACTCTGTCGTCGGCCTGCAACACCTCGAAGCGCCCCGTGCGCAAGGACCGATGCGTGCGGCGCAGGCTCAGCAGTCGGCGCGTCCATTGCAGACAGGATTCGGCATCACTCTCCTGGATGTCAACGCAGCGTGCCACCTGAGCTGCATCCATAGGCAACCAGGGACGCCCTGTCGTGAAGCCGGCGTTGGCTGCATCCGCTTGCCACGGCATCGGCGTGCGGCAGCCATCCCGCCCCACGTTGCGTGGCCAGTTCACCTTGCCAACAGGATCCTGGATGAGCTCGTAGGCCACGGCAGACTGTTCAAAACCCAGCTCTTCGCCCTGATACAGGAAGAGCGTTCCGCGCAAGCACACCAGCAACGCCAACAACTGTCGGGCCCTTGCAGCATCGCCCTTGGCCCAACGCGTGGCGACCCGCTGGGCATCGTGGTTGGACAGTGCCCACGAAGGCCACGATGAGTGATCCTGACCGCCTTCCTGCCAGGGTCGCATCAAGTCTGCCAGCTCCCATGGCTGTGGTTGGTCGCCCAGCAGGACGAAGGAATACGCAGTGTGCAGACGCTGTCTGCCTTGCGTGTATTGCAGCATGCGTTCCAGATTGTTGGCCGAGCCAATTTCCGCTACCGTCATGCGCGCATCGAAGCTGTCCGTCAGTTGGCGTACGCTCTCCAGGAAATGCAGCGTCTCGGGTTGGCAAATGTTGTGCAGGTGCTGCTGCATGGATGCGGGCAAGTCCCCACGGCGCTCAGGGGGTTGCGGCGGGTTGTCGGTGAGGCTGCGATCATGACAGTAGTAATTGGCTGTATCCAGGCGAAAGCCATCGACACCTCGCTCCAACCAGAAGCGCCCCACATTGAGCAAGGCGTCCTGCACCGCCACGCAGTGCAGGTTGAGGTCTGGCATCTGTGGCAGAAAATTGTGAAGGTAGTACTGCTGGCGCCACGTGTCCCAGGTCCAGGTCGACCCGCCCATCCAGCTCTGCCAGTTGCTCGGAGGTGATCCGTCGGGCCTGGCATCCGCCCACACGTACCAGTCGGATTTGGGGTTGTCGCGGCTTTGCCGGCTCTCCTTGAACCAGGAATGCTCCAGCGCCGTGTGTGACCAAACTTGGTCGATGATGACCTTGAGCCCCAAGGTATGGGCGCGCGCTACCAGGTCATCAAAATCCTGTAGCGTGCCAAACATTGGATCGACACCGCAGTGGTCCTGCACGTCGTAGCCGAAGTCACGCATGGGCGAGGGATAAAAGGGGGAGATCCAGACACCATCGACGCCCAGGCTGGCGACATAGTCCAAATGCTGCGTGACGCCCCTCAGGTCGCCGACGCCGTCGCCATCGCTGTCGGAAAAACTGCGTGGATAGATCTGGTAGATCGTGGCTCCGCGCCACCAGTCCTGGTTCGATATTGCCATGGTGCCGTTATTGCACGCGTTTGAAAGGGGTGTAGCCGCCGCTGGGATGGACGTCAGGTGCCAGCACCCGAAATCCTCCGGCTGGAACACTGACCGTGGTCAAGGATGCGAGCATCATCAGCGGCTTGGTCTTCGGCTCCATCAGGTCGATCAACTGGCTGCCGTTCATGAGTTTGGAGTTGGCGATCATGACGCGTTCGGTCACGGTCTTTTTGCCGGGATTGACCAGCACAATCACCGTGTCTCGCACACGGTCGGTATAGCGCTCAAAGGCCAGCAACTGGTTGGCGCTGATCAAGCGGAAGTTGCCCACCCGCAGGGCGCGATGCTGCTTGTGCAAAGCGATCAACTGCCGGGTCCATTGCAGGCTCGGGTTGTTGTCCTTCACCCAATCCCAACGCATGGGTGCGCGGTTCTGTGGATCTTCCCCACCCGTCATGCCCAGCTCGCTGCCATAGTACAGGTTGGGCGAACCCGGCAGCGTGAATTGCAGCAGCTGCGCGAGCCGGCGTCGGCGCAGATCGGGCAGTACCGTGGCAAGGCGATGGTTGTCGTGATTGTCCAGCATGATCCAGGACTTCAGCGTGGGTTCGATGTCAGCCTCGCCCACCATTCGTGCCAGCATTTGCGCTGCGGTGGCTGCCGGAATCAGGCCATTGACTGTGTTGATCACAATGTCGCGCACGCCAAAGTTGATGACACCGTCCAGCGACGGCAACCA
>CAYHDD010000127.1:0-7638 GCA_964355195.1 uncultured Rhodoferax sp.
TCAATTTGGTGTTTTGGGCAACAGCGGTTTGCTGCAGTTGGGCGGCCGGCAGACCGGCTGGGTTGTTGGCCAGCAAGCTCGCCACGGTAGCGTCTCCCGTCACGACAATACGCATGCTCGATGTTTCGCCACTTGTTTTGGAGGTCAGTACCAGGCGGTTAGGCAACGCGCCACCGTCATTCACGATAGAAGCCGTGACACCGATAGTGGCACTGGCATTGATCGCATCGCGAATACCGGCCAGCGTGTTGTTGCTGGAATTGATGGTGATCGACGCTGCGGTGCGTGTCGCGTCAGCCGTAAATGTCGCACCGGTGTATTTGCCGGTCACCGCGTCCGCTGTCGCGCCGGTAATGGTGCCAAAGTCGATGGTCACCGTGCTGGACACGTCTGCACCTACTTTGGCGCTGGTACTGGCCACGCCGACTGCCGCCAGCGACTGCGCTTGCGAAAGCTGAGTGACATTGAGTGCATAGACGCCGCTGGTTGCACTGGATGTGGCGACTGCACTCACGACATCGGTGGCGCTCGAACTGGCCTTGACAGCCTGAAACAGTTCCGCCTTTGACAATGCGGTAGCTGCCGTCTGCAGCGTGCTCAGGGCACTGTTCAATTGCCCGTAAGCTGTGAGTTTGGACGTGAAACTGACTTGCTGCTTCTGCATCGGAACCAATGCAGACTGCTCACCGCTCTTCAGATTCGCCAGCAAGGTGGTCAAGTCCAGATTGGAACCGATCCCGAGCGAAGAAATGGCAGCCATGTCAACTCCTGGTCACGCTGTGTCGTCAGGCCGTCTGGGCAAACAACAAGCCCTTGAGGTTGTCCAGCGCCTTGGAAATCCGCACCACATCCTCGTTCGGAAATTGGCGGATCACCTTGCCGGTTTGCTGGTCCACCACCTTGATGATGGGCTCTGCCATGTCGGGGTCGAACTGGAACTGCACGCTGATCGAAAGCGCATCCATCACCTTGTTGATTTCCTGCAGCGACTGCTCGGTCTGCACCGCGCTAAGTTTGACAGCCTCGCCCTGCCTGGCATCGGCCACCGCCTGAATGGCTGCCATTTTGGCCATTTGCTCTGGCACATTGGCAGTAGGCGCCTTTGGCAGCGACGCCTGGGGCTTGCTGGCGGTGTCCGGTTGCGCAAACGCCTGCCTGGCCTGCCCAACGTAGTCGGGCCGCATCGAAGTTGTAGTGATCGACATTTTCGTTCTCCTGTCAAATACGCTTTGCACTCACGCCTTGGAAACTGACCAGGTGGGAGTGGAAAGCGCAATCGGGTCTATTGTGTGGACCCGATTGGCTTACCTATCGGCTTGCGCCGCCTGCACCTATTGCAGCAGCGCCATCACGCCTTGCGTAGACTGGTTCGCCTTCGCCAGCACCGAGGTACCGGCTTGTTGCAGAATCTGCGCCCTGGTCATGTTCGAGACTTCCGTTGCGTAGTCGGCATCTTCAATCCGTGACCGCGAAGACGTCAGATTGTTGATGGTGGTACCGAGGTTCGAGATCACCGAGTCAAAGCGGTTTTGCACTGCACCGAGGGCACCGCGCAGGTTGTCAACCGTGGCCAAGGCTGCGTCAACTGCCGCTAAAGGATTTGCTGTACTGGTCAGCCCAGCATCGGCGGCAACAGTGTAAGCTGCGGAAGACGTTGCCGCGTTAGCAATGGTAAATGCGTACGTAACCACACCTGTTCCTGGTACTACTGCAGCTGCGGCCAAATCGTAAACATTGCCGGTTGCGTCTTTCAGAGCATAGTTGGCGTACGCACCGGTGGTTGCGGTAAAAGCACCATAACCGTGCAGCGTCATACCCGTTACGTCCACACCTGAGGTACCTGCAGTAACGGCGGCCATATCGATCGTTGTATTCGTGCTAACAGCTCCGTTGACGGCAGTAAGCTCAGTCAGTGGTCCAGACAGACCCGACACATTGAAGGCGGCCATACCCAAAGTCGTAGTGTCAATCTTTTTCAGTGCGATGTTGATGGCTTCGCCGTCGTTGGAGCCCACCTGAATCGACAGGTTAGCGGTGGTTGACAATACTTTGACGCCGTTAAAGTCAGTTTGCGTGGAAGTGCGGTTGATTTCCGACATGCGCTCAGAAATTTCGGCCTGAATCGAAGTCTTGTCAGCATCTGAATTGGAACCATTGGCCGCCTGTACCGTCAATTCGCGGATGCGCTGCAGATTGTTGTTGACTTCGTTCAAGGCACCTTCCGTCGTTTGCGCCAGCGAGATGCCGTCATTGGCATTGCGTTGGGCTTGCGTCAGACCTTTGATGTTGGCATTGAAACGGTTGGCGATGGCCTGACCGGCTGCATCGTCCTTGGCACTGTTGATGCGAACGCCAGAAGAAAGGCGCTGGATCGAAGTGTTCAGTGCGGATTGCGATTTGCTCAGGTTGTTTTGGGTAAGCAACGAGAGTGTGTTTGTGTTGATGACTTGTCCCATGATGAAGCTCCTGACTGCAAAAAAGTTGATGAACTCGGCTAGTTGGCCGAAACGTTGCGTTGACTCGGTATTGAGAGGAGTACGCCACCGTTATTCAGGTTATCGGCCAGTTCATCAAGAACATTTAGGGTAGGAGTCAAAATTTCTTTCACAGATTCAGTCTTCATTGTTGTTTCAGGGACGAAGCGCCTCAAGGCTGCATGTTCATGACTTCCTGGTAGGCCGCAACCAGCTTGTTGCGCACCTGCACGCCCATCTGGAAACCGATGTTGGCCTTTTGCAGGTCGACCATCACGTCGTTGAGCGCAACGCCGGGTTTACCGAGCTCGAACGCTTCCGCCTGGCCAGAGGCTTTGCTCTGGGTCGCGCTGATGGCATCGAGTGACTTTTTCAGCGCACCGGAAAAGCCACCACTTAATGAAACCTCAGTGCTTGCGGTCGGCCCCTGGGCTTGGCTTGAGTCGCCAGCCTTGGCCATCTGTCGCATTTGGCGCATTTGCGCCAGCACAGACTCGATTGAAGAGCTGGAAGATACAGACGAGATTGCCATGTTCATTTCCTCGGGCGCAGTGACGCCCATTGGTTTACTGAAGGACTTGAGGGTAGCAGCGCGATTCCTGACGAATAACGTTATGAGACGGCAAAATCCCCAGCTATTCAGCTGATCGAGACAGTATTACTTGCACGCCTCGTTCCGGTTCGCACACCACTCTCCCCATAAACTGCGGTACTCCTGCTCTACAGCGCGGGTGTAAGCTATGGGATCCCCCATGACCGATGAGGTAAAAATGCCGCGCAACTGTTGCCTGAGTACACCCAATGCCTGCAAGTCGCTCGCCTTTTGAATGGCAAGCGCCACGTATTGGTCCTGGGTTTCAGCAATCCAGTCCGCGAGCCCCAGATGGGTCAGAAAGGAGGCAGACGCGCGCCCGGCTGTTGTCGGCCAGCGTAAGCTGACCATAGGGACACCCATCATCAAACCCTCCAGCGCCGTGACGCCCCCGCCGAACGGAAATGGGTCTACCGCCAGGTCCAGTAGGTTGTAGGCTTGCTGATGCTCGTAGCGGGAGGTCTTGCCAAGCAGGATGACTCTCTCTTGATCGACCCCCTCCTGGGTAAAGAACTGCAAGACCCTTTCACGGGTCGCCGCATCACTCAATTCAACCGTCTTCAAAATGATCCTGCTTTTGGGAACCGCCAGCAGAATCTTGCACCATGCCTGGTAGGCCTGCTGCGACACCTTCGCCAGCCGGTTAAAGCTGCCGAAAGAGATGATGTCGCTAGAAAAGGCCGGTAGCTCATTGACCTTCGGAAACGTCTCGTTCATGGTTGCGCCGATGACACATGGAAGGTAGCGAACCTGTTCAACGAAATGCTTTCGCTCTTCTGGCGGAACCAAAACGCGGTCTGCAAAAAGCACGTCCATAGCCCGCATGCCGGTCCCCGATGCACAGCCCCACGCCGTGATCTGGATGGGCGCTGGCTTATGTGCAAAAACAAGCAGGCGGTTATATGCACTGTGCCCGGACAAATCAACCAGAATGTCAATCCGATCATCTCGAATCAACTGCGCCACCGCCGCATCCGACAGGTGGGCTACAGCGCGCCATGCTGTCACATTTTGCTTGAATAGTGTGGTCACGCGGTCGTCTTTGCCACTGAAGTTGGAGTAGGCATAGACGTCAAAGTGGGCGCGGTCAAACTGCGTCAGCATGCCGCCGAAAGCACTGGGTGCGGAGTGCTCTCTGAAGTCGCCAGATACATAGCCGACTCGCAAGCGGCGCGTGGTCGCACGGTCATTGGTGTGCACTGGCGCCTTCCACAATGGCGCAGCGTGAGTTTGATCCCACTTCATACGTTCAGCTTGTTGGGCCAAAGAATCAGCCTGTTCGCTCAAGTCCATGCACAAAATCAGGTTTGAGTGGGCATTTGCGAAATCCGGCTTGATCGCCAACGCCCTGCGGAAGCTGGCTACAGCGTCATCAAATTGCCCGCTAGTTTGAAGAGCAGTTCCTAAATTGTTGTGCGCATCGGCATATGCCGGATTGATTGCCAATGCCCGGCGATAACAGGTCATGGCATCGTCAAGCTGACCAAGATCGCGCAGTGAAACACCCAGATTACTGTGCAGCTCAGCGTCATGGGGCAAGAGCTCCGTACCCCTCTGTAAGGCAGACAGGGCATCTTTGCCCTGCTTCTGAAGTGAAACCGCCAACACCTTCCAGGCAAATCCGCAATCCGGATAGCGATCAAGCAATAAGCGCGTCCCCCTCTCCTGCTCCACGTATTGCCCGGCATCGTACAAGGCAACAAGCTGGCCCATCTCGGCTACCGAAGGCGCATTACTATTGGCGGCCGTCGCAGGTGCGGCAGGCGTCTCAAATTTCTTTGAGCAGCATTTCTTGTACTTTTTCCCGCTACCGCATGGACATAGGTCGTTTCTTCCAGGTTTCACATTCTCTTTCCTTGACAACGGGGCGCCCGCCAGAATTGGCCACCAAAAATGTGCAACCAAGCCTACGAAGAGCCGTCGACACCGATCAACTCACCCGCCGAGAGTAGCATCGGGCAATCCCAGGCATCGCGTCAAAAGACGGCAAAACCCGCCATTGCTCGTTGGATCAGGAACCTGTCGCAACCTCGCCAAAAGGAAATACCCATAAAACCCTACCGATCTTCATTTGCCTTCTGATAACTCTCAGGTGTGCCAATGTCAAAGAATACGTCTGTTGTTTCAAAAGTGAAAATCTTACGAACAAACCTGGGTAACACTTCCGTACTAAAGTCTTTCACGGCGTGCAAGTCTCTTTCCATTCTTTCCAACAAAGCGGCAGACAAGATATATACCGCCCCGTTGGCCAAATTACCGGGCGGATTGGCAACCTTCTCATGGAAGGAAGTCACGACACCACGTTCGTCCAATTCAACAATTCCGCACGATGTGGGCTCATTGGTTCGGAAAGTCATCATTGTCATCACACAATCTGACGGACGGTTCAAGTGAGCCTGCTGAAAGGAAGAGAAGTCCGCGAGGCAATAGTTGTCTGCATGGATCAAGATCCCGTCCTCACCCTGAAAGAAGTCAAGGTTTTCAGTCAGGGTGCCGGCGGTACCGTGTAGTGTCGGCTCATGAACCAGGGTCACCCGATTCTGATAAGGGCCAGCTCCAATAAAGACCTCAACCTGCTGCGCTAAATAGTGCGTATTGACCAAGAATGGCCCCATGCCAGCCTGTGTCAAGCGTTCTAGCCAAATTCCCAAAAGTGGCTTACCCCTGACAGGCACAAGGCACTTCGGGATCGTGTTTGTCAAGGGTCTCAGTCGCGTACCAAGACCCGCAGCCAGGAGGAGTGCGCGCATCAGCTCAGCTCTTGACGCATCTCTTCGATTTGAATTGGGGTGTTGCCCACGCGCCCAACTTGCACTGCGGCAGCCAAGGAGCCTAGGCACGCAGCCTCCCAAATCGTTCCACCACAAGCCAAGGCAAGCGCACTCGTGATCAGCATTGAATCACCCGCGCCAGCAACATCCTTAGGCGCCGAATTTAGGCTACCGATACGATCTGTTAGCCAGTCGGAGCTTGAGCTATTTCCAGCGTGAACCATGAGGCCCTCTTCACCCAACTTCAGAAGGATGTTTTTGGCTGCTGACTGCTGACGCAATGCCTCTGCCAACACCACCAGACCATCTTCGCGATTGCGTGTGCTGATGCGAGCCTCACGCTCAGTGGGAGTTAGAAGATCCATATTTCTAAAACGACTGATGTCTCCAACCTGGGAAGATGACTGGCTGTCCGCCGCCAATAACAAGCCCTTTGCCTTGGCCATCGCAATAATCTTGTCAACCATCGCCTGTGGCAAGCACCCATAGTTGAAATCCGAAAAAACCAGCAGGTTAGCTCCTTGCATGGCGTCTTCCAGATGTTCAAGGAGTAGCGTTTGAAGCTGGGTTCCGATAGCTCTCTGATGCAAGTGACTGACCCTCAGCAGCGTCTTGCCCTTACAGCGAAACCGCTGTTTCAAGGTGGTTGGCCGACTGTCATCCGTCAGCAATCTGGCTTCAACCCCTGCTTTCGCAAGTTGTGCCTGAGCAAACTCCCTGGGGGCGTCAGTACCACTAACCGATAAAAAATGAGTCTTGGCGCCCAAACCCGCAGCATGAGCGGCAACAATTCCCGCTCCACCCAAGAAGCGTGTCGAGTCAAGGGGTGAAACCACAATGGTCGGGTCTTCATGTGACATGCCTAAAGGTTCACAGGCAATGTACTCGTCGACGATTAGATCGCCCACAACGCAGACCTTGACGGACGCGAATTGCCACAATAGAGCATCGAGCCGGCTATTTTCAATCCCGTGCCGCACCATATAGTCTCTGGGCAGCCCAATAGATCGGTAGTCCGTTTCCGTGAATTCCTTGCGCAGCAGATCAACGGAGGAGAATGAAGTTTCGCCTGAGCTAAACAACAATCGCCCGCCGAATTGCTCCAGAGCACTTAACTCCGGATTGAATCGAGACTCATGCTCCTTGCCTTTGACCACTATGTTGGGACGCAAGCGGCGAATAACCTCGGTTATAGGCTCATCCATCAAGAACGCTTCATCGACCCAGCTGATGCTTTGCACGCCTTCAAGACGAAGTTGCCCTGCCACATGAGCAGCTTTGCCAGCGGTTCGGTCGCTCTGTACTGCCACAACCAATCGACCGCCAAGTTCTTTCGCAAATCGAAGCAAGCGCAAATGGCCAGGGTGGAGAACATTGAAGTTCCCCGAAACGAATGTAATCTTGGATTCCACTATGCGTGCCTCACATGCAGGCGGTCGAAAGCGCGCTCGGGCGATGGAGCTTGAAGCCCCAGTGCTGCCAATCTGGAAGAGTCAAGCGTTGTATGTCTTGGGGTAAAGGGGATGCCAGCCTCACCATAAGAACAGGGCTCAATCAGGCTGAAATCTGCTGCCATTTCTTCAGCCACATATCTTGCGGCATCTTCATAGCTTATGTCACGGTTCGCCGATGCTTGAGTGATGCCGGGGAGCTGACATGTTGAAATTCGACACAGCAAGTCAACTGCAAAGGAGACCGATAGGGGCGCCATCACACAATCCGAGAAGGGCATAATAGGCCTACCGGCGGTCAAATCCTTCACCCAATTCGTAAGTAATGCCATATCCGGGGGGGTGATCTT
>CAYHDD010000128.1:0-7592 GCA_964355195.1 uncultured Rhodoferax sp.
CGCCCATGGTGCCGACCACTTCAGCGACGACGCTGCCGCCGCGCAACGCGACGCCGGAAGCGGCTACTGCCAACTGGTTGGCCTGACGGGCATTGTCGGCATTTTGTTTAACCGTCGCCGTCAGTTGCTCCATCGAGGCGGCTGTTTCTTCGAGCGATCCGGCCTGCTGTTCAGTGCGACCGGAGAGGTCAAGATTACCGGCCGCAATCTGTCCCGATGCAGACGCGATCGTGTCGGTGCCATTGCGCACTTCGCCGACGATCCGCACCAGGCTGTCATTCATGTCCTTCAAGGCCTGCATCAGTTGACCGGTCTCGTCGCTGGTCTTTACGTCAATGCGACTCGTCAAATCACCGCCGGCCACGGTCTGCGCCAATTTGACTGCCAGATGCAGTTGCCCGGTGATGCCCACCGTCAGCCACCACGCCAGCACGCAACCCAGGGCCACCGCAACGACGGCGAGGCCAATCAGATTCACCTGCCCGGCCCGGTACAGGGCTTCGATCGAGCCTGCGGTATGGTCAATCTGGCTCACTTGGTGAGCCAATTGGGCCCTGATCGTCTCTTCGTAAGCGTCCAGCGCAGGTACCAGCTTGGTGTCGGCCAGTTCTGCGGCCTGTGCCATCTGACCCTCACTCTTCAACTTCAATGCAAGATTTCGCACATCGACATACAAAGTCCTTTTGGCAAGACTATCTTCATAGAGTCTTTTCTCTTCCGGTGTCTCTAGCAGGCCAAGGAGCTTCTTTGAGTTTGCAGTAATGCCGACGCTGGTTTCTGTGATGGCTTTCTGAAAGTATTTTTGATCTTCCGGGTCGGCGCTCTTGACCAAAGCAAAAGTGCGCACAGAGTTGGACCCTGTTGCCCGCAGCCACTCTGCCGTGACACGCTCCTTGACGAGCGCCCTTCTGGCCATGTCGTCAGCAGTGTCGCCGACTTTTTGCAGGCGCCAGACGCCCAGTCCGGCAATCACGCTGAGAAACAACAGTACCACGGCAAAACCGATCCCCAAACGGGTGCCAATCTTCAAGTCTGCGAGCTTCATCTGATTCTTTCGGTAAGATTTACGAATGGTTTTCCAAGAATTTCAGGCGCACCAGAAGGCACTCTAGTCGATCAGACCCATGTCAGGGCTCGACATCAGTTTTTCGATGTCCACCAGAATCAACATGCGCTGTTCAACCGTACCCAGGCCGATCAGGTAACGGGTATCGAGTACGGCCCCCATCTCAGGCGCCGGCCTGACCTGCTCTGGCGACAGGGTGATCACATCCGAGACACTGTCCACCACCATGCCCATGACACGACTGGCCATGTTGAGAATGATGACCACCGTGAACTGGTCGTAGCTTGGCGCATCCAGATTGAACTTGATGCGCATGTCGATGATCGGTACGATGATGCCGCGCAGGTTGATCACACCCTTGATATGGGCTGGCGCGTTGGCAATGCGGGTCACCGTGTCGTAGCCACGCAGCTCCTGCACTTTCTGGATGTCAAGACCATATTCTTCGTGACCGAGGGTGAACGCAAGAAACTCCAGCGCCTCGGGCGCTGATGGATCAGGGTTGTTGATTGCTGTGTGCATGAGCACTCCTTTAAGTCATTCTGGTGCCATGCCCAACCACGCGCCAGCACACCAAGGCGTCAAAAGTTGCAATTCTGTTGCAATGCCTACGTCTGTATATCGGCAACATTGGGATCAACCATTAGGTCATCTGTTTCATGATGCGCACCAATTTGCCACCGTACTGCGGATCGGTCGCATAGCCAGCCTGTTGCAGACCATGGGCTGCTTCCATCGGATTGCGAGCGCTCATCACGTTGGCATAGCGCGGATTGGTACTCAGTAATTTGCCGTGATCGCAAAGTGCATCTTCATAGGAGTCGTATGCGCGAAAGCTGGCCCTGATTTTTTGTGGTGTGCCATTGACGTATTCAGTGGTCGTGGCTTCGATGATCGGCCCCTTCCAGCTGCGGTCGGCTTTGATGCCGAACAGATTGAAACTGGGCCGACCGTCATCTGATCGAATCTCGCGTTGCCCCCAGCCCGACTCCAGCGCTGCTTGCGCCATGATCAGCTGCGCCGGCACCCCGCTCTCGCGGCTGGCACGCTGCGCTGCGGGCAACAGGCGCGACACAAATTGTTCAACATGGGCTTGCGGCAAGACGCTGCGACTGAACGTGGCCTGTGCTGTCGCTTCCTCGTAGATCGAAAGGTCTTGCACACGCAACGCGGATCTTGCAGCAACCGGCGTTGACGGTGCCGCAAACGGGAGTTTGGGCGTCTTCGCGCCGGATGCATCGAGCCTGGCCTCGGGAGCCTCTGCTGGTGCAGAAACACCAGGCGACACAGGCAGAGACTCATTTTGGACGCTGCGGCTGAGCTGCTTGAACATGGCTTGCGCCAACCCAAGACCGCGTCCGGACAGGTTCTGCGCCATTTGCTGGTCCAGCATCGAGGTGTACATCTTTTCCTGTTCACTCCCGAACAGGCTGTCTGCCGGCGTTGCTTCGCGCATGCTCTTGAGCACCATTTGCATGAACAGGACTTCGAACTGCTTGGAAGCCTGCTTCAGACCCTCCTGCGGCGAGTTTCGGACCGTGCGACGCAGTGCATCAACGCTCTGCACGTCGAGTGCAAAGTTTTGATCCATCGCACCGGCAGCGGAATTAGCGCTGCTGAGACTGCTGAGGCCAGAACTTCCCATCGCCATTCCTAGATGATTTCAAGCTCGGCGCGCAGAGCGCCAACCGCTTTCATGGCCTGCAAAATTGACACCAAATCCTGCGGATTGGCGCCCAGCGCATTGAGCCCCTTGATCACATCAGCCAGCGAGGCACTGCCACGCAGTACCTGCAAGGCACCGGAGCCTTGATTGATTTCAATTTGCGACCGTTGGGTAGCAACGGTAGCGCCGGCGGCCAGTGCATTGGGCTGGCTGATGACCGGCTCGCTGTTGATCACCACCGACAAACTGCCGTGTGCTACAGCGCAATCATTAATCCTTACGGCCTGATTCATGACCACTGAACCAGTTCGCGCATTGACCACAACTTTGGCGCCGGCCTGTGTCGGCGTGATTTCCATATTCTGGACGCGCGACAGAAAACTGACGCGCTCCTCGGGTTTGGCCGGTGCACCGATCTGGACCATCCGGGCATCCAGCGCACGCGCGGTCATGGGACCAAACTCCTGGTTGATCGCGTCCATGACCAACTGCGCCGTACCAAAGTCGCCGCTGTTGAGTTCAAGCACCATGGTGCCATCTTCGCCCAGCAAAGACTCCACCGCACGCTCCACAATGGCGCCAGCCGGGATTCGTCCGGAGCTGATCTGGTTGACCTGCGCTTTGCTGCCCGCACTTGAAGCGCCGACACCACCAATCACCATATTGCCCTGGGCCAGCGCATAAACCTGCCCATCCGCGCCCTTGAGTGGCGTCATCAACAAGGTACCACCGCGCAGACTCTTGGCGTTTCCCATGGACGATACTGTGATGTCTATCGTCTGACCCGGTCGCACAAAAGGCGGCAGCACGGCGGTGACCATCACCGCCGCCACGTTTTTCAACTGCATGCTGGTACCCGGTGGCATCGTGATGCCCAGCTGGACCAACATATTGTTGAGACTTTGCGTGGTGAAGGGTGTCTGCATGGTCTGGTCGCCGCTGCCATCGAGACCGACCATCAAGCCGTAGCCGATCAGCGGGTTGTCGCGCACACCCTGAATGCTGGCGATGTCCTTGATTCGCTCAGCCTGCGCCGGCAGAGCGAAGAATGCGGCCAGCAGCAGGCACAGGCGAAAGGCTGAGCTGCCAAGCCATTGGGGTAAGGCGTGGACGGTCATATCGGTAAGACGTTGAGGAAAAATCGCTGTAGCCAACCCATCGTTTGGGCATCATCGATATAGCCCTTGGCGCTGTATTCAATCCGGGCATCCGCCACCAGAGTAGAAGAGACCGTGTTGTTGCTGCCAACGGCACGAGGATTGACGACCCCCGAGAAGCGGATGAACTCGGTACCCTGGTTGATCAACATCTGTTTCTCTCCGCTGACCAACAGATTGCCATTCGGCAGTACTTCAACAATCGTGACGGTAATGACCCCGTTGAACGTGTTGGCGGCATTGGCTCCGCCCTTGGCGCTCAAGTTGTCTTTGCTCCCTCCGCCGGTATTGAGCGTACCGGACATCAATCCGCCAAAGATCTTCGGAACCAGCGACAGATCGGCGCTGGCGCTGCCGGTTCGAGTGACATTGGCTGCCGAGTTCTTGCTGGCATTCACGTTTTCGCTCACCAGAATAGTCAGGATGTCACCCACGAAACGCGGCCTGCGATCTTCAAAAAGGGTCTGTGCGCCCGCACCAGTCCGGTAAATTGCACCATTCACGGGCGCGGGCACCACTTGCGCCTGTGGCTGCGGGCGCACCGTCATGGGTTGCTGCACCAGTGGCTCGCGTGGATTTTGCGCACAGCCTGCTAGCAGCACCATAGCCGCCAGGGCGCTTGCACACCAACCACAGCAGATCAAATGCTTCTTCATCACAGTTGCGACAGTTTGGACAGCATCTGATCCGAGGTCGAGATCACTTTGCTGTTGACTTCATACGCGCGCTGCGTCTGAATCATATTCACCAATTCCTCCACCACATTGACGTTGGAGGACTCAACATAGCCCTGGTTCAGTGTGCCCGCACCGTTCTGACCAGGCGCCGTCTGGTTGGGAGCGCCCGAGGCGTCAGTTTCCGAGTACAGATTTTCGCCCGAGCTTTGCAGGCCGGCGGCGTTCAAAAACGTCGCCAACTGCAGTTGGCCGACTTGCACGCTGGCGGTGCTGCCGGCCTGGATCACCGAAACCGTCCCATCATTGGCGATCGTCATGCTGGTCGTACTCTGCGGCAGAGTGATGGCGGGTTGCACCGGATAGCCACTGGCCGTCACCAACTGACCCGCCTGGTCGGTTTGAAATGAACCGTCGCGGGTGTAGGCGGTGGTTCCATTGGGCATCAGCACCTGAAAGAAACCGCCTCCATTGATCAACACATCTTTCGGGTTGTCCGTCTTGGTTGGATTGCCTTGCGAATGGATGCGCTCACTGGCGACAACGCGCACACCCGTACCCAATTGCAGGCCCGATGGCATCCGTGTCTGGTCAGAGGTCTGGCCGCCGCTCTGGCGCAGGTTCTGGTACATCAAGTCCTCAAATACAGCACGACTGCGCTTGAAGCCGGTGGTGCCTACGTTGGCCAGGTTATTGGCGACCACGTCGAGATGTGTTTGTTGTGCATCAAGACCAGTCTTGGCAATCCAGAGAGAACGAATCATGAGAAATACTCCTGTTAGCTGGCGGACAGCAGTTTGTTGGCCTGCTGGTCATTGCTCTCGGCGGTTTGCAAAGTCTTCATCTGCATTTCGAAGCGCCGCGCATTTGAAATCATGGCCACCATCGCCTCGACGGGATTGACGTTGCTGCCCTCCAGTACCCCGGTGCGCAAGCGCACGCTGGAGTCCGCGCTGGCGCTCGGCGCACCCGGACGCAGGCGAAACATGCCGTCCTCCCCGCGCACCAGATCAATTGCAGGCGGGTTGACCAGTTTCAGACGTCCCACCTCAGTCGCACCCGCCGTCGAGTCGCCAGCAACCAGTGCGCTGACCAGGCCGTCATTGGTCACGCTCACCGATGAACCAGGTGGCACCACCAGGGGACCACCATCGCCCAGCACCGGCCGCGAATCCATGGTCTGCAACTGGCCGTCAGCGCCTATCTGCAGATTGCCGACCCTCGTGAAGGCCTCGCTGCCGTCGGGCATTCTGACCGTCAGCCAACCGTCACCGCGGACCGCGACATCCAGCGCGCGCCCGGTCGGCATTAGAGGCCCGGAGCGCAGGTCGGCCCCCGGAGTCGTTGCCGCCACCAGCGTGCGCGTGGCAACCTCGGTTCCGACCACAGGCACGGCCAGAAACTGATTGATCTGCGCGCGAAAGCCTGGCGTCGAAACATTCGCGATGTTGTTGGCGATTGAAGCCTGCTGCTCCAGAGCCTGCTTGGCACCACTGAGTCCGATGTAGATCATGCGGTCCATGGGGTTTCCTTGCTTCTCTGGAGGCTTTGGCTGGCGCTATTGGCGGGGACTAAACACTTCAACGCATGTTGATCAGTGCCTGCACCACCTGGTCCTGCGTCTTCACCGTCTGCGTGTTGGCCTGGTAGGTGCGCTGCGCAATGATCAGGTTGATCAGTTCAGCAGTAAGGTCGACGTTGGAGCCCTCCACTGCGCCACCGAGCAGCGCGCCCAGCGTGGTGCCGGGACCGGCAGTGCCTGTCAGCGGTGCACCGGATTTTGGGGTCTCGGACCAGACGTTTTCACCCATATTCTGCAGCCCGTTCGGACTGCCAAAGGACGACAGAACGATCTGCCCCAGCAACTTGGTTTGCTGGTTGGAGTACTTGCCCGAGACCGTACCATCGGGCGAAATCGCCAGCGTGGTCAACTGGCCCGACGCATAACCGTCGGGCGACATTTTCCGAACCTCGTTGGTGGCGCCGAACTGCGTCGTGCCAGCCAAGGACATGTCGAAGGCCATCGGCTTGGCACCGCTGGGAAAGCGCAAACCTGCAACGGATAGTTTGTCCACCGTCGGTGTCAATGCCGATACCGCCCTTGCCTTGGTCGCGGTCGCCGCGGCCAAGGTCACACCGGTCGCCGATGACTTGGCTGTCGCCGCCGTGGTTCTGGCCGTCTCGCCCAGCGCAGTTGCCGCCGCCGCCGCCGTGGATTTGGCCGAAGTCACTGCCGCAGCGACAGCCTTGGCAGCCAAAGCGGTGTCGGTCGGATACGTTGCTGCCAAGGTTGCCGCCGCTGTTGCTGCAGTCGCATCCGCGATCGCTTTTAGTCCCTCTACCGATCCATCCAAATTCGTCTTCGCAGTAGCCGCCGCTATGCCCTCAGTCGAGGCATCGAAGGCAGTCTGGGCGGTAGCTAGGTCAGTTGTTGCAATGCCTAGTGCCGTGTTGGCATCTGTCAGTGCCTGGCCCGACAGGGCCGCAGTGATCATTTTGCCAGCGCTATCGAAGCCGATCGATCCGATTGGTGTTCCGCCAGACCCTGCCACAGCAGCCAATGGAGGAAAAGCCGCACTGGGCGCCAAGGCGCCGCCCGTGGCCAGAGGCTTACCATCCGTAGTGGCGTAAATTTCCCATTTGTTGGGAGCGGTCTTGACAAAGTAGGCTGACAACTCGTGCGAGTTGCCGAACGAGTCGAAGATGGTGACCGAATTCGAGTAGTTGTAGCTGGTTGAATCCTGCGCATTGAAGGGCGCAACCACCGGGTAAGCGCTACGGGCATCGACATTGAACTGCGCATCGATAGTCGTCGTCGCAGCTGGGGCCATCGCCGACGTCGGCACTTGCAAAGCCACCGGACTGGCGCCCGCCAGGGCGCCCGTATCACCCACGGTAAAGCCGGTCAGCCGCAAGCCGGCCGCGTTGGTGATGTAGCCGTCCTTGTCGACATCGAACTGGCCGTTGCGCGTGTAGCGGATCTCGCCACCGGTGCTTGTCATGCGGAAGAAGCCATTGCCGTCGACGAT
>CAYHDD010000129.1:0-7453 GCA_964355195.1 uncultured Rhodoferax sp.
CAGAGGGACGGTAGTAAGTTTGGGCGCTCAATGTCGTGCGAGAATATTGGGGTCAAACTGGAATGAATTGTTGAAACTTAGAACCACATTTGCCGCGATCGCTCTGATTTGTGCCGCATTCGACAACGGGGCACTGACTTTGGGCCGTATTCGTGGTGCTGCGGTGTTTGGGCAGCCACTGGATGTGGTGGTTCAGATTGAGACCGATGGCGGGGAAGAGGCCGCAGCGCAGTGCTTCGAGGTGGAGGTGTTTTACGCCGACGTGCTTCAAAATGGAAGCCAGGTCCAGCTCGGCGTGGAAGGCGTTGCCCGATCGAAGACTGCTGGCCTGAGAATTTTCTCATCCGTTCCGGTCGATGAACCTGTCATCTCGCTCAACGTGCGTTCAGGATGTGGCCAGAAGCTGAGTCGCCGATATGTGTTGTTGGCTGACTTGCCGCATCAGGCCGCTGTGCAGGCAAGCCCGCCGGTGGTGGCGCCGGTCGTGCGGGCGTCCGTCGCGGGCGGTACCGTCCCACCCCGGATCAGCATCGCAGGCGCGTTGGCGGCACCGGCTTCGTCTGGCGCCACGACAGCGGCTGTCAAGTCGGCAGTGCCTCGGCTGAAGTCCAAACGCAGCGAGCTGAGGCCGGGCGCGGTGCTGACTGCCGCGCCAGCGTCGGCCAAAGGCAAGGACAAGGCCGCCGACAAGCCCAAGATGAGGAAGGAACCGAGCTCCGGCACGCCACGCTTGAAGCTCGATCCGACGGAATTACTGTCGGACCGGATCGGCAATATTGGTTCATTTATGACCTTCGAGCCGTCAGAGGATGCCTTGCTCAACATGCAGCGAATGAAGACGCTGGAGGTAGAGCTGAAAGCCTTGCGTGAAGCGGCGGCCAAGAATGAACGCAATCTGATGGACGTGAAGGGGCGTCTACAGCAAGCCGAGGCAGAGCGCTTTCCGCGCCTTGCGGTCTATGGCTTGATGGCCGCAGTTTGTCTGAGTTTGATGGCAGCAACCTGGTTTTGGAGCCGTCAGCGTCGCAGTTCCTGGGGTGGCCCGAATGCCTGGAGCGCAGCTTTGGACGAGCCGGCCGTCGGACCCGGTTCAGACGCTGTTATGGGCACAGCCTCTCGGGGAGAAACAAGGCATCAGGCTGAGGGCTGGCATCATGCTGCCGCACACGCCGAGATTGACATCCCGCTCAGCTTTGATACGCACTCGGTCCAATTGGGTGAGTCGATCTTTTCCAGTCTGGTTCGCGCTGACGTGCCAAAGTCCGAAGCAGGCAATCAGCCGCTGGTTGAGAGTACGGGCGTAACTGCGAAACTAGTGCGCTGCCTGAGTTCGGGGGCGATCATTGACGTTAGGCGCAAGGCGCAACAGCACATCGACCTGCGCAACTTTGACCAGGCGATAGAGACGCTGGAGCGGCAGATTGCAGGAAGCGATGAGCCCAACCCGTTCGTTTATCTCGACCTGCTGAAACTGTTCCATTCACTCAATCAGAGGCGCGAGTTTCAGAAACTGAGTCAGGATTTCAACTTGTTGTTCAACGGGCGCGTGCCGGACTTTGCTCTCTTTCTGGATCAAGGAAAAGGTCTGGAAGACTACCCCGAGGTATTGGCGCGTATCAGCGCGATGTGGCCCACCGCCAAGGTGTTGGAGTTCATTGAAACGTGTGTCTTTCGGGACCCCTGGGCGGCCGCCAGCGAACCCTTTGATCTGGCCGCGTTGAGTGAGTTGTTGTTTCTTCACGGGCTTGCGCGCCACCTGGTATTGGCGACAGTACCGGCGCCCGTCGGCGCGGCCGCTCATGGTTCAACGGACTCTGAGTTCGATTCATCGACGATATCCGGAACTCCCTCGCAGATTGACTTCCAGGACTCGGTTGCTTCTACATTTCCCGAGATTTCAAGAAGTGAGCTGGCCGATTTGTTCGGTCCGGACGAGGAGCAGCGCCCCGAGATGCTTGACCTGGACCTCTCGGCTCTGGAACTGGAGAGCTTGCATGCACCGCTCGGCGCGACCCCGGGCAAGCGCCGGTCTGGGCTCTAGGGGTTGCCGCGTTCAGGCCTTTCTACAATGCGCGGATGTTCTCAGAAATTGCAGCGCCCGCTGATCGGGAGTCTCCACTCCTGCACCATCTCAACCCGGAGCAACGCGCGGCTGTTACGCTGCCGCCCGAACATGCGCTGATTCTGGCGGGGGCCGGGTCGGGCAAGACTCGGGTCTTGACAACACGAATTGCCTGGTTGCTGCAGACCGGTCAGGTCTCCCCGGGGGGCGTGTTGGCAGTCACCTTTACCAACAAGGCGGCGCGCGAGATGATGACCCGGCTAGGCGGCATGCTGCCGCTCAACGTCCGCGGCATGTGGATTGGCACTTTTCACGGCTTGTGCAACCGCTTCTTGCGTGCCCACTTCAAGCTGGCGAATCTACCCCAGAGCTTCCAGATTCTCGACATTCAGGATCAGCTATCTGCCATCAAGCGCCTCTACAAGCAGTTCAATCTTGACGGCGAACGATTTCCGCCAAAGCAGATGCAGTGGTTTATCGGCGCCTGCAAGGAAGACGGCTTGCGACCCAACATGGTGGTAGCGCGCGATGAAGAGACGCGCAGGAAGACTGAAATATTTCAACTCTACGAAGAGCAGTGTCAGCGCGAAGGGGTCGTCGATTTTGCCGAATTGATGCTGCGCAGCTATGAGTTGTTGCGCGACCACGATCCGATTCGAGAGCACTACCAGCGGCGCTTTCGCCATATCCTGATCGACGAGTTTCAGGATACCAACAAGCTCCAGTACGCCTGGATCAAGATGCTGGCTGGAACCGGTGCCCACGGCGCCGTCGACGATGCAGCTTCTTTCAACCCGAGCGGCAGTGTGATGGCCGTTGGCGACGACGATCAAAGCATTTACGCCTTTCGTGGTGCGCGTGTCGGCAACATGGCTGATTTCGTGCGTGAGTTCAAGGTGCGCCACCAGATCAAGCTGGAAGAAAACTACCGCAGCGGCAGTCATATTCTGGATGCGGCCAACGAACTCATCTGTCACAACTCTAAGCGGCTCGGCAAGAGTCTGCGTACCAGCCAGGGGCCGGGTGAGCCAGTGCGCGTGTTTGAGGCCAGCAGCGACTTTGCGGAGGCGCAGACCCTGGTGGACGAGATGCGTCACCTGGTGAGCGCGGGCTGGCTGCGCAAAGAGATTGCCGTGCTGTACCGCAGCAATGCCCAAAGCCGGGTCATCGAAACGGCCTTGTTCAACGTCGGCATGCCCTACAAGGTGTATGGCGGATTGCGCTTCTTTGAGCGTGCCGAGATCAAGCATGCACTGGCCTATTTGCGCCTGTTGGAGAATCCGCGCGACGACACGAGTTTTCTGCGCGTGGTGAATTTCCCGGCGCGTGGCATTGGCCTGAAGAGTTTGGAGCAACTCCAGGACGCGGCGCGTGCGGCGGGCAGCTCGCTGAGCGAGGCGGTGCTCGGGCTGACCGGCAAGGCAGGTGCCAATATCGGTGCTTTCGTCGCCAGGATTCAAGTGCTGCGCGAACAAATCCACGGCTTGACCCTGCGCGAGATTATTGAACTGGTGCTGGATCACAGTGGCCTGATTGAACATTACAAGGCGGATCGTGAAGGCGCTGATCGGGTGGAAAATCTGGAGGAGTTGGTGAATGCCGCCGAGAGTTTTGTGAGCATCGAAGGTTTTGGTCGGGATGCAGTGGCGGTGCCGGTGGACGAGTTGGCGCCGGATGCTGAGACCGGTGAGACGCTGTCACCGTTGGCGGCGTTTTTGGCGCATGCCTCACTGGAGGCGGGCGACAATCAGGCGCAGGCTGGGCAGGATGCGATTCAATTGATGAGCGTGCATGCCAGCAAGGGCCTGGAGTTTGACTGTGTCTTCATCACTGGGCTGGAAGAGGGGCTGTTCCCGCACGAAAACTCTATGAATGACCGTGACGGTCTGGAGGAAGAGCGTCGCCTGATGTATGTGGCCATCACGCGCGCCCGCAAACGACTCTATCTCAGCCACTCCCAGACCCGAATGCTGCATGGGCAAACCCGCTACAACCTGAGAAGCCGGTTTTTCGAGGAACTGCCGGACGCCGCCCTCAAGTGGATCAGCGCCCGCAAGCCGGCGCAGGGCGTCAAAGCGTCGGCCTGGGAGGCCGAGCCGGGCCGCACGATCAGCGTCGCCGTAGCGGGGCCGTCCGGGGCGTTGCCGCAAGCCCTGCGGGTGGGAGCGAAGGTGTTTCATAACAAATTTGGCGAAGGCGCGGTGACCGCCCTGGCGGGTGCTGCCGATGACGCCCGTGCCGAGATCAATTTCCCGCGCCACGGGGTCAAGTGGCTGGCGCTGAGTGTGGCTAAACTGACGCTCATTGCCTGATGCAAATTGGAATGTAAAACTGACTGGAGTTGGAGATGACGAAGAAACATGAAAGAGCTTGCCGTGTGTTGGTGGGGAGCGCATTGCTGGCAGCGCTCGTGACCCAGCAAGCCTGGGCCCAATATGGCACAGCCAAGCCGGAAGCGGCGCCGAATCCGGCTGCCGCAAGTTCTTCCGCCGAGCCCACCGGTCCGACGGTGAGGCCCGAGCTCGGCACCCCCTTGCTGGACGCGCAACGTCTGATCGGCGAAAAAAACTACGCTGAAGCATCGGCCAAGGTGAGCGCTGCCCAGGCCGTTGCCAACCCGACGCCCTACGAACTGCACATCATTGCGCGTGTCAAGGGTGCGCTGGCCACCGCCACCGGCGACGCCAAGATGGCTGCAGAGCAGTATGAAATCGCGACTCAGGGACCTTGGCTCAAGCAGTCCGACAAGATCGCCCGTTTGCAGGGGCTGGTCGCGCTCTATTACAACGCCAAGAATTTCGGCAAGGCGATTGAATGGATTGACAAGTACTACCAGGCGGGTGGAGAGGATCAGTCGCTGAAGATGGTGCTGGCGCAGTGCTACTACCTCAACGGTCAGTACGCTGATGCGGCCAAGGCGCTCGACGTGGAACTGAACAAGATCCTTGTCAGCGGCAAGGTGCCGACCGAGATTCAATTCCGCTTGCTGGCCGATTCACGCAACCGCATGAAGGACGAGGCGGGTTACAGCAAGACGCTGGAGGCCCTGGTTGAACACTATCCGACTCAAACCAACTGGCGCTCCCTGATAACACGCCTGTGGGCCAAGCCGCAGTTGGCGACGCGAATCCAGTTGGACGTATTTCGCCTGCAAATGATCACGGCCGGGTTTGCGGATGACACCGACTACACCGAGATGGCGGCCCTGGCCTTGCAGGATGGTTCTGCCATTGAAGCCAGCAAGGTGCTGGAACAGGGTTATGCCGCTGGGGTGCTGGTGGCTGCCAACAAGAGCGCCGAGTTGCAGAAGCTGACTGACAAGGCGACCAAGCAGGCCGGCGAGGATCGCAATACGCTGGAAAAAGACGTCTTGCGCGCCAAGACATTGCCGGACGGGCTGGCCATGTTCAATTATGGCTTCAACTTGGTTCAGCTCGGACAGACTGAACGCGGCGTCACGCAGATGGAACAGGGACTCGCCAAAGGCATTGCGCGCAACCCTGAGTTGGCCAAATTGCGGTTGATTTCGGTCTATGCAACGTTGAAGCAATTCGACAAGGCAAATCAATTGTTGGCAGCGCTCAGCGCCAAGCCGGAACTGGTTGGCATGGATGAGTGCCTGCGCTACTGGAAACTGTTCTTGCGCAAGGTCTGAGGCGCTTGCGTGCGCGTCAGCCGCTCAGCTCAGGTTTGAGCGCTGGCTGGCGCGATGGAAAAAGTATCGCGGAAGGTGAAATAGAGTGATGTGAAAAACATCGAGGCCAGCAGCAGCAGGGCTGGAAACAGGACTTCACCTGTCATGCCGGGCTGGCCCAGCAAACCACCGAGCAGCGTGGCAGTGGTGACGAGCAGCATCAGAACCAGCAGCCAGCCCAGCGCAAAGACCGTATAAGCCCAAAAATTTCGCAGACATGCCAGCAGGCTGAAGAACAAACTCTTCGCGGGCGAAATGGCATGCCAGTGCACAAGGGCTGGCGCATGCCAGAACATCAGCGACAAGGGCAGGTGCACGCCAATGAAGACCCACATGGCAAGCTGAAAGCCGGGCTCCAGCATCATCTCGCGCGTGGGCGTGGCTCCGCCCAGATAGACGCGGGCAAAGTCGCCGCCATCGGCCAGCGTCGAGAGTCCGATCGTTCCTAAAAAGCCCGTCGCGTAGAGCACGCCCAGAATCAGCATCGAGCGCGCTTGCTGGCGCCCTGCGCGCAAGGCCGCCAGCAGGATCAGCGGCATCGGAAAACGCCCATCGCTGGCTTCCTTGGTGGCGGCCATCAGTCCCAGAGTGGCCGAGGGTAGGGCCACCATCGCCAGCACAAAGCCAACGACCGGTATCTGGCTGAGCAGTGTCATGAGGGCCATGAACAGCAGGAACACGCCGGACAGCGCGAGCGGCTGTTTGAAAAAAGTGCGGATACCCAGTTTGACCCAGGAAGCGCCAATGCGCGGTGCAACGAGGTTCAGCTTCATGTCAGGGACAGCATCAGGTTTGCGCAGATCGGATGCCCGACGCGCTGACGCAAGACACGTTCAAAATGGGCGGGATCATGCGCGTTGAGCAATCTGGCAGCGCGTGGCTGGTGGTAGTCCCATAGCCGTGAAATCCAGAAGCGCAGTGCGCCGCCTCGCAGCATCGCGGGCAACAACTCGCGTTCTGATGCTGTCAATACACGCACGTCGTTGTAAGCCTGGAGCAGGCGGACGGCGCGCTCGCCGTGATGGGCACCTGTTTCAGGGTCAATGCACCAATCGTTCAGGCAGACCGCCACATCAAAAATCAAGCTGTCATCACCGGCGAAATAAAAGTCAAAGAAGCCGCTGAGCTGAGGCTCACCATCGACTTCGTCAAACATCACGTTGTCACGAAACAGGTCAGCGTGGATCGGACCGCGTGGCAATCCTGAGTAAGAATCAGTGAGCGCAATTTGTTGCTGGAAACGCAGTTCTCCGCTTATCAAAGCCGCTTGCTGAGCGTCCAGATGAGGCAGGACCACGGGCACCATTTCGGTCCACCAGCCCAGGCCGCGCAAATTGGGTTGCGAGGCGGGGAGGTCACGTCCGGCCAGGTGCATTTTCGCCAGCGTGGTGCCGACCGCTGCACAGTGGGCGACGGTCGGTGCCAGTTCGCTCTTGCCGCGCAATTTATCGACCACCGCCGCCGGCTTGCCCCTGAGATCGAAGACCAGTTCGCCCTGCGTGTTGGCCGCAGGCCTGGGCACGGGGATGCCCCGTTCGGCCAAGTGCTTCATCAGGCCCAGGTAAAAGGGCAACTGCTGAAAGCTCAGGCGCTCGAATAGCGTCAAGACATAGTCGTGAAGGCGCCCGTCTTGTTCAGTGCTCACGAAGTAGTTGGTGTTCTCGATGCCGGCGGCAATGCCCTGCAGTTCGACGAGC
>CAYHDD010000130.1:0-5641 GCA_964355195.1 uncultured Rhodoferax sp.
AAACCCCAAGTCCAGGGCTCTGACCCCCATTCTGCGGTTTCCAAATGAAGATCACTCTCAAACTGTTCGCGGCGCTGACCGACTACCTGCCGACCACGTCCCGCTACACCAACATTGTGGAGATTGACGTTGCCGATGGCGCCACGGTCACGCAGGTGATCGACCCCTATCAGTTGCCGCCAGCCCTGGTGCATCTCGTGCTGCTCAACGGCAAGTACATTGCGCCGGAACATCGTGCCAGCACGACGCTGGCGCCAGCCGATGTGCTGGCCATCTGGCCACCCATCGCGGGTGGCTGACACGCTGTGCTGCCCGAGTCAAGATCTTGTCACGCCGGGCGCGGGGAGTCAGCCTCGCGATGAAAAATGCAATCGTCCTATCCTGAACGCTTCGAGCGCGACATGGCCTGCACCGAGGCCGAATGGCTGCGCTTGCTGCCTGCCGCCATTGGGGAGCATCACTGGAAATTGCAGACTGGCTCCGCGGGTGTGCGCATCGGTGACGGCGCGCTGGGCTTGAAGTGGCACGTGGGGGAACCACGCGTGATGGCCCTGGTGCGCCTGCCACGCCTGCTCGTGAGTTTTCGCTTTGCCGGGCTTGATGAGGCCGAGCGCCATGCCTTCATGAAACACTTTGATTTGTACATGCAACGCGGCGGAGGGTGACTTGCGGTATCTGTCTCCGGACTTGCTCCAAGGTGGGTGTTGCTGGGCTTTCGAAGTGAATTCCAATTAGTTTGAATTGAGAAACACATTGATGGATCAAAGTGCCCAACTGACCGAAGCCCGCGACGCCTTACTACCCAAGCTCATGTCCGGCGAAATTCATGTTTAACGCGAACAACCTCGCCACAGGCCAATCAGCTTGCACGCCTTCCCTGAAAAGCGTTGACCAAATGTGGCTGTTCAAGCTCCCCTGCGCCCGGCGGGGCGAGGGGGCTGGCGGGAGTGGGGGAAAAGCAAGCAGCGAGTCCAGCCCATTGGCTTGGGCTACTATTGAAACAATTACTTTTACAACGTGAGTCATACCATGCAGATCATTGTTGAAGTTCCCAACAGTTACCTTGATGCGATGCATCAGTCTCCCGACGACTTTGCGCAGGAGGCCAAGTTGGCAATGGCTGCCAAACTGTTTGAAATGAAGCGGCTATCGTCAGGCATGGCCGCCAGGTTGATCGGGATGGACAGAGTCGCCTTCTTGGCAGCGCTTCATCGCCATGGTGTGCCCATGATCGACTTGGATGAGGATGACCTGGCGCAGGATATCGTTCATGCGTGATGCCAACAAGATACTGGTAACCAATACTACACCCATCATCTCAATCGTGGCTGCCACGGGTAGTCTGGACGTGTTCAAATTTCTGTACAACCGCGTCGTTGTGCCTTTTGAAGTTGCAGCAGAAGTTCAGGCTGGCGGCAAGCAGGCATTTGGCGTGGATGTATTCCAGGGTGCAAATTGGCTGGATATTCAGGAAGCAGAGATCAACCTGCAGCCTTTCTTGCGAAATTCTTTAGACCGTGGCGAAGCGTCCGTCATCCAGACCGCATTGAACCTTGGCTTGCCTCTGGTTTGCATTGACGAAACCGTCGGGCGGCGTGTAGCCCGACTTTGTTCTTTGGAAGTCACAGGCACTGTTGGTGTGTTGCTGAAAGCTCAAAAGCTTGGGTTTTCCGTGTCTATGTCTGAAGCAGTTCGGCGAATGCGTGAGCACGGAATCTGGCTGAGTGACTCCGTGGTTCATTTTGCATTGACACAGGATCGGTAAATCCACATACGACACCATGGCCAGCGCGGATTACTCAGAGGACAGCAACATCCAGGAGCCCGCAGGATGATGCTGAGATTCAGCGCGTTTTTGACGATTTGCTCAAACTGCACGATTCTCTCGACCAGGAGGAGCAACGGTACGTGCGCGAGGGCTTTAACAGCGAGAAGGAATTGGCGGTGTACGACCTGCTGTCGAAAGACAGCGCCAGCCTTACCAAGGGCGACATTGACAAGATCAGGAACGTGGCCAAGGTGCTCATGGATACCGTTGAAAAGCGACGGCATGAGATGGGCGATTTGCGCGACCTCAGCTCAGGCCCAAATGAAGGCTGCCATCATCGACCGACTGCTTGAGGGAATGCCCGTTGGGTATTCGAGCGAGGATATCGAGGCACGGGCGGAGGTGGTCTTCCTGTATGTGCAGCAACAGATGCACAGCAGGGCGGTGAATTGGCGCAACACATGTTCATGAAGCATTTTGATTTCCACATGCAGCGGGGGAGCGCGTGAAGCACGCCATGGCAAGCCTCGTTCATGGAGTCTGCGCCGGCCTGCTGATCGCGACCTGTTGTGCGGCCGGTGCGGCACCGGGCACCGGCAAGTCAGCGCCGGCGCCAACGTCGGCGGCCCCGACACAGACTGTCAAACTTGTAGGCCTAAAACAGCCGGTAGAAATCCTGCTCGACCGTTGGGGCGTGGCGCACATCTATGCGGCGAACCAGGACGACGTCTTCTTCGCCCAGGGCTACAACGCGGCGCGCGACCGGCTGTTTCAAATCGACCTCTGGCGCCGTCGTGGCCTCGGCCGTTTGTCGGCGGTTTTCGGCCCGACCTTTGTCGAGCAGGACAAGGCGGCTCGATTGTTCTTGTACCGGGGCGACATGCAAAAGGAATGGAGCGCCTACGGCAGCCGGGCGCAAGCCATTGCCGAGAGCTTTGTGGCCGGTATCAACGCCTATATCGACCAGATCGGCACCGAGTCCGCGCGTCTGCCCCTTGAGTTCAAGACCTTTGGCTATGCGCCCGAGAAGTGGCAGGCCGAGGACGTGGTGCGCATTCGCAGTCACGCGCTGACGCGCAATCTGTATTCCGAAGTGGCACGGGCGCACAGTGCTTGCCAGGGCGACTTGAAGATCGATGAAGTGCGTGTCAGCCTCAGCCCAGCGTGGCAAACCAAGTTGCCGGCTGGTCTTGACCCGTGCCTGCCGAGCGACCTGCTGCAAGTGTTTCAGTTGGCCACTCAGGGCGTGACCTTGACCAGGACACCCGGCCTGGCGGCACTCGCGTCCGGGACGTCCCTCGCGCGGGGTTCCGGCGATGAGGGCGCGCCGACGATGGAAGGTAGCAATGCCTGGGTTATTGCGCCCGCCAAGTCCAGCACCGGTCGAGCGATTCTGGCGAGCGATCCGCACCGCGCCTACGCCGCGCCGTCGCTGCGTTACATCACGCATCTGAGTGCGCCGCAGCTCGACGTGATTGGCGCTGGCGAGCCCGCCTTGCCGGGAGTTTCCATCGGGCACAACGGCACGATTGCCTTTGGCCTGACCATCTTCAGCATTGACCAGGAAGACCTTTACGTCTACGAGCTCAACCCGGCGAACGCGGCCGAGTACAAATACCAGGGGCAATGGGAGAAGTTCACCGTCCTCAACGAGCGAATCATGGTCAAGGGCGCCGAGCCGATGAACGCCGAGCTGAAGTTCACGCGCCATGGCCCTGTGATCTACCTGGAGCGCTCCAGGAACCGCACCTTTGCCGTGCGTTCAGCTTGGTTTGAGGCAGGCATGGCGCCTTACTTCGGCAGCATCAACTACATGTTCGCCAAGGACTTCCAGCAGTTCAAGCAAGCCCTGCTGCATTGGGGCGCACCGGCGGAAAACCAGGTCTATGCCGACGTCAAGGGCAACATTGGCTGGGTCACGGGCGGGCTGGCGCCGGTGCGCCCCAACTGGGACGGCTTGTTGCCCGTGCCGGGTGACGGGCGTTACGAGTGGGCGGGCTTCCTGGCCGGCGACAAGCTGCCGTGGTCATACAACCCGCAGCAGGGCTGGTTTGCCAGCGCCAATGAGATGAACCTGCCGGCCGACTACCCATACCGCGAACACAAGCTCGGCTTCGAGTGGGCCAGCAGTGACCGCTACCAGCGCTTGAGCGAAGTTCTGTCGAAACCGGGCAAACGATCGATCGAAGATTCGATGCGCCTGCAAAACGATCTTCTCTCGATCCCCGCGCGGCGCCTCATCGGCCTGCTCAAGGATCTCAAGTCCGGCGATGATCGAACCCAGGCCGCGCTGAAACTGTTGAAGGGGTGGAATTTTGTTGAAAGTGCCGACTCGGCGCCAGCAGCATTGTTTGAAGTGTGGTGGTCGCGCTACCTGGCTTATGTGTTCAAGCAGGCCGCGTTGAGTAAGGCGGCAGCGGCGACCCTGGGCTCCGTGGACACGGCCTACCTGCTCGATGCGCTGGAGCGCCCGCAGGCTGCCTTCGCCAGCGAGGCAGTGGCACGTCGGGACTGGGTGCTGCTCACCAGTCTGACGCTGGCCTGGATGGACACTCAAAGGCTGCTCGGTGCGGATTCGAAACAGTGGCAATGGGGCAAGTTGCAGCAGGCTTTGATGGAGCACCCGTTTGCGGCGGCCGCTGATGCCTCCACGCGGGCCAAACTGAACGTGGGCCCGATGCCCAAACACGGCGGCGCTTCCACGCCCAATATGTCGAGCTACGACCCGCGCAATTTCCGCCTCAGCGCGGGCCCGTCGTTTCGGGTCGTGCTCGATGTCGGAAACTGGGACAACTCGCGCGCCATCAACATGCCCGGTCAATCCGGCGACCCCGACAGCCCACACTACCGTGACCTGGCGCCGCTGTGGCTCAAGGGCGACTACTTTCCGCTCCTTTACAGTAAGAAGAAGATCGTCGCCGCCACGGTTCAGCGCATCGATTTGCTGCCACCCTAGCGCAGACCGCCAGCGTCAGGCTAGCGGCGCATTGCGGGTAGCTGCCGGTACGTCAGGGCGCGCCACAACCACTCGACAGGTCCGAAGCGGAAACGTGCCAGCCACCAATGGCTGAAAGCCAGTTGCAGCGCCAGCACGAACACGACAAAGACCAATTGCCAGGCTCGCCCCATGCCCCAGTGCCCCAGACCGTAGCCGTAGAAGTAGAAGGTGCAGATGACCGACTGCATCAGATAGGTCGTAAGTGCCATTCGTCCGAGCGGGGCCAGCACCCGAATCCTGGCAAAACCTGAATTGCTGTGCAGCATCAGTACCACGAGGCCTACATAGCCCAGACAGGCCGGCAGATTGCCCAGCATGGCGAGACCGAGGGCCATCATGAAGCCGTCGCGCTCGGCGCCGGGTACGCTGGAGACGGCGATCAAGCTGCCCAGCAGACCGAGCCCAATGCCAAACGGCAACGCATACAGCGCCAGCTTGCGAAACAGGGGCAGGTGTGCCCGGGTATTCTGCATCACGCCAGAGCGCACGAACCAGCAACCGATCAGAAACATGGCGACCAGAACCGTCCCAAAACCAGCGTCGCCCAGCACTTTTTCAGGGAAACGCCGGGCCCGCATGTCGACCGCCTCCAGGTAACTGCCGGTCGAGAGAATGCGTATTTCGTTGCGCACACGGTCCTCACGCTGCGCCAGTTGCTTGCTACGTTCTGCCTTGCGCTCGGCAGCCTTCTGTTCGACCGTCTTTTCCCCTGGTTTGATGGCGCTCGTGCTGGGTGTTGCAACCACAGGCTCGGGCGGCCGCAGGTACTGCGCGGCGCCGCCGATGGTCATCATCAGGAAGGAGACGATGTAAATGGTCACGCCCAGACGCAACTCGCGCAGCGCGACTGGTTGGTGGTACTTGCCGGACAACAG
>CAYHDD010000130.1:5741-7446 GCA_964355195.1 uncultured Rhodoferax sp.
GACCAGAGAAAGATGAAGTGCAGCGCGCCGAACACCGCCAAGCCAGCGAGGCGGCGCAGATAGGGCGCCATGAAGGCACGCCCGGCCTGCTCGGCGCGCGTCAGCATGACCGCAAACCCCATGCCGAACAGCAGCGAAAAGATGGTCCAGAACTTGCCTTGCACAAAGTAGGCCACAAACCAGCTGGCCCACCAGTCGATGCCGGTCAGGCCAAGGGGCATGCCTTGACCGATGCTGAGCGTCTCGCGGTTGAAGAACTCGATGTTCATCAGGAATATGCCCAGCAGGGCAAAGCCCCGCACTACGTCCAGCGCTTCTATGCGCTGCTCGGGCAGGGTCGGTGCCAAAGCCGCGCTGCTGCTTGTTGTCAGTTCTGTTTGCATGGGTGTCCCCCGGTTGTTTGCTCGGCACTTTAGCTGTGTTCAGAAAAAAACACCACAAAAATCGGACCAACTGCAGGCATGTGGTTTGAATTGCGCTCCAGTGCGACTGAAGCGTTAGGACGACCCCGATTGTCCTTTGGTGCGGTAGGTATTACAATGAATCGTCAAGTAATACCGAAGGAGACCAAGCATGCCCACCACCCTCACCGTGAAGGGTCAAGTCACTATCCCCAAGCGCATACGCGATGCGCTCAGCCTGACGCCCGGTTGCAGCGTGGACTTTGCCGTGAATCGGGACGGTGATGTGGTGGTTCACAAGCTGGGTGCTCGCGCCAGCAAGAAGCCCGACCGCTTTGAAGCCGCACGCGGCAAGGCTGAGGTCAAATGGCGCACTGACGACCTGATGGCACTGCTGCGCAGTGAAGACTGATGTTGCTGGTTGACACGAATGTGCTGGTTGACATTCTGACCAACGATGCGCAGTGGGCTGACTGGTCGATTGGTCAAATGCGGGCCCAATCCAAAGTCCACAAACTGGCTATCAACCCGATCATTTATGCCGAACTTTCATTGACCTTTTCGAGCGCAGAGGCACTCGATCAGACCATCGATGATCTGGAACTGGCACTGATTGAAATGCCTCGTCCGGCGCTCTTTCTGGCGGGCAAAGCCTTCGTGCGCTACCGCCGCCTGGGGGGCGTGAAAAGCAACGTGCTGGGCGACTTCTTCATCGGTGCGCACGCGTCCGTGTCGCGCTTGCCGGTGCTGACACGTGACACGCGGCGCTACACCAGCTATTTTCCAAGCGTGAAGCTGATTGCGCCGCAGACGTTGGTGTGAGCAGATATCGGACATCGCGCGGCTTGATCAACAAACGCGCTGGGCGCGCCCCTTGTCCGGGGGGCTTCTGCCACCCGAACAAGGGGTTCCGGTCAGAGCTCATATCCCAATCGACTAGACTACTTTTTTTCAGAAGCCCTTTCGCGGTTGAGTTCCGGTCAGAGCTCATATCCCAATCGACTAGACTCGCGACAGCCGCCGGAACTGCGTCGTGGGTGTTCCGGTCAGAGCTCATATCCCAATCGACTAGACTCAAGCCCGATGCGCCATTGACGGCCACAGAGTTCCGGTCAGAGCTCATATCCCAATCGACTAGACTAATGGCAACTACATCGATGAGGCCGATGGGGTTCCGGACAGAGCTCATATCCCAATCGACTAGACTAAACGGAGAGAAGGGCATTGTGGGGAACTTGTTACGGTCGGAGCTCATATCCCAAGTGACTAGACTAATGCCGACGAGGGCGCAGCAGGATAGAGAG
>CAYHDD010000131.1:0-7436 GCA_964355195.1 uncultured Rhodoferax sp.
CTGGCGGCCATGGTTTGGTGGGCTTCGAGCGCGGCCCAGGGAATCAAGCCATCCGCTACCGGCAGTCCCAGCGCGCGCGCCAGCGCCCGCTCGTGCGGCGGCGACAGGCTCAGCGCGTCGCCATCGTCAACAGCCAAGGCACTGAGCTGCGTCAGAAGCTTTTGCAGGTGCGCCAGTTTGAGCGCGCGCAGCGCGGCGCCACAGTCTTCGCCAGGACATGAGGCAAACGGAATCAGAAGGTGCATGGCGTGATTGTGCGGGATGCCACAATGGCGCCTGATTTCAAGCAGACTGGTTGATGCAAATCCCCTACGAACTCATTCTTGGCTGGCGCTATACGCGCGCCGCTCGCTCGACGCGGCGCAACGGTTTCATCTCGTTCATCTCGGGCGTGTCGATGCTGGGCATTGCGCTGGGAGTGGCGGCGCTGATCATTGTGCTGTCGGTGATGAACGGCTTTCAGAAGGAGGTGCGCGACCGCATGCTGGGGGTGGTTTCACACATCGAGATTTTTGCCCTCAACGAATCGGCGTTGCCCGATCTGGCGGCTACGCTGGCCCAGGTGCGCGCTGTGCCCGAGGTGGTGGGTGCGGCGCCCTTTATCGCCACGCAGGCCCTGCTGGCGCGCGGCGAGGACATGAAAGGCGCCATCGTGCGCGGCATTGACCCTGCCGCTGAGCCCAGTGTGACCGATCTGGCGGTGGACCCAAAGGACTCGGCGTTGACCCGTCTGGTGGCGGGTGAGTTTGGTGTCGTACTGGGGGGCGAACTGGCGCGCTCAATGGGTGTGCGTCGCGGTGACAAGGTGACCCTGGTGGCACCAGCTGGGCAGGTCACACCGGCCGGTGTGGTGCCGCGTCTGAAGCAGATGACGGTGGTTGGCACCTTTGACTCCGGGCACTACGCCTATGACGCCAGTCTGGTCTTGATTCACATCGACGATGCAGCGAAGATTTTTCGCCTGGAAGGCCCGACCGGCGTGCGCGTCAAGCTGCGCGATTTGCACCAGGCGCGCGAAGTCGGTTCGCAACTGAGTCGCAGCCTGGGCGGCGATCTGGTCGTGCGCGACTGGACGCGTCAGAACCGCGTCTATTTTGCGGCGGTCCAGGTGGAAAAACGCATGATGTTCATCATTCTGACGTTGATCGTGGCGGTGGCCGCTTTCAACCTGGTTTCCACCCTGGTGATGACGGTGACCGACAAGCGCGCCGACATCGCCATTTTGCGCACGCTGGGCGCCAGTCCGCACAGCATCATGGGCATCTTTGTCGTGCAGGGGGCGATGGTCGGCGTGATCGGTACCCTGGCCGGCCTGGCGTTGGGCCTGGGCGTGGCCTTCAACATCGACGTCATCGTGCCGACGCTGGAGAACCTGTTCAAGGCCAACTTTTTGCCGAAGGAACTCTACCTGATCAGTCGCATGCCAAGCGACCCGCAGCAGGCGGACATCCTGCCGATTGCGCTGATCTCCCTGGTGTTGGCCTTCCTGGCGACGATCTACCCAAGCTGGCAAGCATCCCAGGTCAACCCGGCAGAGGCTCTGCGATATGAGTGAAATAGCCCCAACGCTTGTCACTGCCTGTACTGCGCCGCCTCCCGAGGGGGGTGTTTCGCCTTGGGGTGGCCCGGGGGCGGAACCCGCCCCTGCTCTGGTCGCCTCGGGCGCAGGTGTCGTTCTGAGCGCACGCGGACTAACCAAGCGCTTTAGCGAGGGTCGTCTGGACGTCAGCGTGCTACAGGGTGTCGATCTGGATGTGCGCGCCGGCGAAACGCTGGCCATTGTCGGCGCTTCGGGTTCGGGCAAAAGCACCTTGCTGCATCTGCTCGGTGGGCTGGATGCGCCGACCAGCGGCGTGGTCCACCTGCACGGCGAGGACCTGGCGCACCAGAGCGCTGCTGAGCAGGGCCGCTTGCGCAACCGGCATCTCGGTTTTGTCTACCAGTTCCACCATTTGCTGCCCGAGTTCAGCGCGCAGGACAACGTCGCCATGCCTTTATGGATTCGGCGCCAGACGCCGGTCCAGGCGGCACAGGTGGCTGCCAGCATGCTGGCCAGTGTCGGCTTGCGCGAGCGTCTGCTGCACCGCCCGTCCGAGTTGTCGGGCGGCGAGCGTCAGCGCGTGGCGATTGCGCGCGCCCTGGTCACGCAACCCGACTGTGTGCTGGCCGATGAGCCGACCGGCAATCTTGACCGCGCCAGCGCCGATAGCGTCTTCGACCTGATGCTGGACTTGGCGCGCACGAATGGCATCGCCTTTGTTGTCGTCACACACGATGAGGCGCTGGCGGTGCGATGTGGGCGTCAGTTACGGCTGGTACAGGGCAAGCTGACAGAACTTGCTGGCTGACGATTCGATCCTGCGACCTTTGACTCTGGCGCCGCTTCCATGAAAAGCTGGCTTCAATCTGCGAGGGCAAACAGCATCAAGCCGATGGCCCCGGCAATACCGATCGGGATGCCAAAGCGCTCGGCCTTTGAAACGGCATCACCCGCAATCACTTCGACCGGCACCGTCGTCAGCTCCACCACCCGGTTGGTGACCGACGCTTCGAGCATTCGCGTGAGCGAATTCTTGCGGGCAGTGGCCATCACAATGTGATCACAGCCCAGACGCGCCGCTGTTTGAGTAATGACTTCGGCCTTGTGCCCGACTTCGACGTGCACGCTGTAGCCAAGCTTGGCGGCATCGAGCATTCGGCGCACCGGTCTTAACGCCTTGGCCGCTTCGTCACGGTGGTAACTGTCGCGCGTCTTGCGACTCACGAACTGTGCCACGTGCTTGGAGAGTGGGGTCTGAACGTTCAGCAAGTGAACCTCCATTTTCCCATTCTGGCGAAATTCATTGACAATATGCCGCACCGCATGAAGTGCGTTGCGGGAACCGTCGATCGGAACAAGTACCTTTTCCATGACGCTTTCTCCTTCAAAATTATTCGATGATCCCAAGCCAGTTGCCTTTTGCCGTTTCAAGTCCGCCAACCGGACGCTGATCCGCGACTCGAGTCGATGGTGGTTTTCTACAAAGCCTTTCCACAGGACGCCAAAAACGGTGACAACGTAGACCATGGGCACGGTGAAGGCGTATGTGTTAAAGGCGTCCTTCAGGGTGGGCTCAGAAGTCATCATCTTGGCTGCTGTGAAGGCGAGTACACCCGCGCCCAGATACACCAGCGCCGGGTAGCGCTCAACGTATTTCAACAGGAGGCTGCTGCCCCATAGCAGGATAGGGATGCTGATCAGCAAGCCGAGAATCACCAGTGTGAAACTTCCGTGGGCTGCGCCAGCGACGCCGATGACGTTGTCCACCCCCATCACCGTGTCAGCCACCACAATGGTTCTGATGGCAGCCCAAAATGTGTTCGCCCCCTCGACAGGGATGGCAGCCCCGTGTTCGTGCTCGGGTATGAGTAGCTTGTAGGCGATCCAGATCAGCATCGCACCACCCACGAACAGCAAGCCTGGAAGCTGTAGCAGCCATACGACGACAAGGGTCAACACGCTGCGGACAACGACCGCACCACCTGCCCCGAAGAGCATCGCCCGGCGCTGCAGGTGACGCGGTACATTGCGCGCCGCCAGCGCAATCACGATGGCGTTGTCACCGGCCAAGACCAGATCAATGGCAATGATGGTTGCCAGTGCGGTTGCAAATTGAATGCTGAAGATGTCCATATTTCACAGGTCCGATGTGGTTCTGAAGCCTTGGTCCCCATGACCTTTCGCTGGGTTCCAGGCTGGCTAGATCTGCTGAACCCCGCAGAGAACCCAGCCACCCCTGCCGTCACGGGGCTTGACCAGATGCCAGGTTTCTTCGAATGGCTCGGGCATAGCCCCTTTGTCGTCGCGGATGATGCCGTTGAAGCGAACGCTGACCAGGTAGCGGGCGTCCTCTTCAACGACTTCGATCACTTTGGCGTCAATGTTCACAAGTTCGGTTTGCTGGGCAGCGCCGCCGCGTTCGGCGATGTCCGACTGGATCTGGGTGAACATCTCCGGCGTTGTGAATTCGCGAATGTCGTCCAGGTTGGCGGCGTCGTTGGCAGCTTGCAAGCGAATGAACTGAATCTTGGCATTGCGCTCAAAGCCGGCAACATCAAAATCCGCCGGTATGGCGCTGTTGTCGGCGATCTTGGTGCCGATGCCCGAACTCGGCATCGAAACCTCGTAGCCCCTTGTTGCCACTGGCGCACCACCCACATCAGCGCCCGCGTACTGCATGCGCCCACTTGGCGCTGTCAGCGGCTGCTGGGCAGCAGCGCGTTTGCGCATGATCAGTCCCACAACCGCTAAAACCGCCATCAGCGCCAAGCCGATCATCATCATGGACGCCAGTTCCTGACCGAATCCGAAGTGCGAAGCCAAGGCGGCCAGGCCAAGACCCGCCGCCAGGCCAGCCAGGGGCCCCATCCAGGAGCGCTTCGGTTGTGCCGCCGCAGCCGCAGGTGCGGTGGGCGTTGGCGCTGGCTTGGCCTCGGGTGCCTTGTTGGCCGGCGTCGCCTGCCTTTGCATGCCTGACGACTTGCCGCCGCCGAGTCGTTTTGCATCGGCATTTCCGACGCCAAGGCCAAGCCCAAGCGTCAGCACGACCGCCAGAATTGCAGAAATAATTTTCATTGAAGTCTCCATGGTTCAAAAAGTTGACCGGCCGAGGATAAGTGCGGTAACACCAAATAAAAAGCATATAATTTTTTAACAATATTCCTAAAAATACTGATAATGAGTTCCGGCTTCAACTACAAGCACCTGCATTACTTCTGGGTGGTGGCGAAGGAGGGCAGCATGTCACGCGCCGCAGAAAAGCTCGATGTGGCGGTGCAGACCATCAGCGCGCAGGTGCGCGGGCTGGAGCGCTCACTGGGCTATTCGTTGCTCAAGCCGGCAGGCAGGGGCCTGGTACTGACCGATGCGGGCCTTGCCGCGATGCAACAGGCTGATCTGATATTTCAGCTCGGCGAGAACCTGCCTGCCGTCGTGCGAGACGCCATCAGCGCTCCGTCTGTCAGGCTGGCTGTGGGCATCTCGGATGGTCTGCCCAAGCTGGTGGTGCGCCGCTTGCTGCAACCGGTGGTCACGGAACCCCATTTGCGATTGTTGTGCAACGAGGGCGAGTTCGAGGACCTGTTGGGCGATTTGGCCCTGCACCGCCTGGACATCATATTGGCGGATCGTCCTGCCCCGTCCAACCCGAACATGAAGCTCTACTCGCACGCCATGGGTTCTTCGCCTGTTTCCTGGTATGCCAGTGCCGAGCTTTATGAGTCAGCCACGAAGGACTTTCCGTATTGCCTTGCAGATGTGCCGGTTCTGCTGCCGACCGGTCACAACGACGTTCGGGCTCGAATCGACCAGTGGTTTGAACGCCGTGGCATCCGGCCACGCATTGTTGGTGAGTTCGAGGACAGTGCACTGCTCAAGACCTTTGGCACGAGCGGCATGGGCGTCTTTCCAGCAGTGGAGTGGGTGCACGACGAGCTTCTTGCCCACGATACGGTCAAGAAGCTCGGACCTTGCGATGGCGTAGAAGAGAATTTCTTTGCGATTGGTACGGAGAAAAAGGTGCAGCATCCACTGGTTCAACGCCTTCTGACCGCGCCGCGCTGAGCCAACATCATCAGGCCATCGCAGGCATGTGAGCTACAACGGTTACGCAGCCTGCGGGCGCCTTGGTATTGACGCAAGGTTTTGGCGGAAACGCCAGTGAACTAAGATGCTTCGCTCATGGACCCGCATTCTTTCGTCTACTCAGCGGTGCTGCTGTTGGTCGTCGCATCAACGGCGGTCGCTCTGTTTCGGCATTTCGGCCTCGGGTCCATCCTGGGCCTGCTGGTGACGGGCGTGATTGTCGGGCCGCATACACCGGGCCCCTTTGTGACGACCGAAGTCGATGGCGTGCGGCAGTTCGCCGAGATTGGCGTTGTGATGCTGCTGTTCCTTATTGGGCTGGAGATGAAGCCCAGCCGCCTGTGGGGCTTGCGGCGCATGCTGTTTGGGCTCGGCTCGCTCCAGATCGTTCTATCGACGCTACTCATCGCTGCGTACTTTCACTTGTTTCAGTTGAGTTGGTCGACGGCGCTGTTGATCGGCGCCAGCTTTGCGCTGTCGTCGACGGCGGTGGTGATTCAGATGCTGCGCGACCAGGGAGAGATCGCCAGTCCGTATGGTCAGACCGCATTTGCTGTGCTGCTCATGCAAGATCTGGCCGTGGTGCCACTGCTGGCCATGGTGCCGGTCATCGCCGACACCGGCCCCCTTTCCGCCGGGTGGCCACTGTGGGAGAAGATCGGTGCTGCCACTGCCATGATTTCTTTGGTTCTTGTCGGGGGGCGCTACGTGGTGCCCCGAATTCTTGATTATCTGGCGCGTCGAAATCATCGCGAGGCATTCTTTCTGACTGCGTTGGCGTCCATCTTCGTGGCCGCGCTGGCGATGGACCGTGCCGGGATGTCGATGGCACTGGGGGCCTTCCTGATGGGAATGATGCTCTCGACGTCGCGCTACAGCCTCCAGATTGAAGCCACCATGGAGCCGCACAAGGGCTTGCTCATGAGCCTGTTCTTTGTGGCGGTGGGTATGTCGGTGGATGTCGCAGCTGTGGGGCGTCATCCCTATGAATTCGGCCTGCACGTGTTGGCCATTATCGGCATCAAGGTCGCCGTTCTGTATGGACTGTGCCTGGTATTTGGAACCGGACGCAACACCGCCTTGCGGGTTGCTTTCCTGCTCTGCCAGGGCGGTGAGTTTGGTTTTGTTGTGTTTGGCGCTGGCAAGGCGCTCGGAGTGATTGACGATCAGATTTTTGTGACGGCGATTGCCGTGATTTCGCTCAGCATGCTGTTGACACCCCTGCTGGCAAAGACGGGCACCTGGCTGGCAAGGCGCTATGGCGCCGAAGCGTCGACAACGCATGGCCTGCCCGGCCTGGCGACCGAGCAGGCCATCGGCGAAGCGAGTGCAGTGGTGGTCGGCTATGGCCGAGTCGGTCACACAGTGGGCACGATCCTGGGCAGCAGTGGCATTTCCTACATCGCCTTTGACTCTGACGCCGCGCTGGTCGACCGCTGGCGCAGTGAAGGGCATCCGGTGTTTTTTGGAGACATCTGCAACACCGAGTTGTTCGCCAGCCCCGCGCTGCAAGCTGTCAAGCTGGTGGTTCTGACGATTGATGACGGACCGACCGCAGTGCGGGCCGCCACACTGATCCGATCCCATGCGCCGCAAGTGGCGATCGTCGCCCGCGCGCGCGATCTGGTCACCTGTGATGCGTTGCACCTGGCCGGCGTCAAGTACGCGTTCCCCGAGACGCTGGAAGCCAGCCTGCGCCTGGCCGCCGAAAGCCTTGAGGCGCTCGGCATTTCGACGACCGAAACCGATAGCCTGCTGCGCGGTGTGCGCAGCGCAGACTATGAACTGGTGCGGGCCGGACCGGAAAGCCTGT
>CAYHDD010000132.1:0-7367 GCA_964355195.1 uncultured Rhodoferax sp.
CAGGACTGGCTGACACGCGCCCTGAAGAACCCCATTGCCTTTGAACCCCGCCTCATCGCCGACGAACAAAGCACGATCAGCGCCACCTTGATCGAGTTGGTCGACTCCGGTTGCGCATTGGTACTGACAACGGGTGGCACCGGGCCGGCGCTGCGCGACGTCACGCCCGAGGCCACACTGTCCGTGGCACACAAAGACATGCCGGGCTTTGGTGAACAAATGCGCCAGATCAGCCTCAAGTTTGTGCCGACAGCGATCCTGTCCCGGCAAGTGGCTGTGATCCGCGATCAAACGCTAATCATCAATCTGCCCGGACAACCCAAGTCCATCCAGGAAACCCTGGAAGGTCTGCGCGGCGCCGATGGACAGGTTCTGATGGCGGGCATTTTCGCGGCCGTACCCTATTGCATCGATCTGATCGGTGGGCCTTATCTGGAGACCCAGGATGAGGTGTGCAAGGCGTTTCGCCCCAAATCGGCTGTTCGAACCAGCGCTGCTTGACCAAGCATCGGTCACCCGCCGCGAGGACGACGATCTACTTCCCTACAAGCTGATTCAGCCTCTCGGCCTCAAAGTGTTCGCTGCGCGCGGCGTCGCCTGGCACGCAATCGGGCTCATGGCGCTGACGAGTGAGCTTGTCGATGGTTTGCCACAACATGGCAATTTGATGCTCCTGCGCGGCGGCGTTATCGATCAGACCCCGCATCGCCTGGCTCAAGGGATCGTCGTTCTGCGTCACGCCGTAGGCTGAGAAGCCCATCTTGGAGGCCACCTCCTCGCGCTTGACATCGAGCTCGGCCTGAATAATGCGCGCCGGGTTGCCCACCGCGGTTGCTCCTGCCGGCACCGGCTTCGTGACCACCGCGTTGGAGCCGATCTTGGCGCCGTCCCCCACAGTAAAACCACCGAGCACCTGCGAACCCGCGCCCACCACCACATCGCGCCCCAGCGTGGGGTGGCGTTTGGCCCCCTTGTAGAGCGACGTGCCGCCGAGTGTCACCCCCTGGTAAATGGTGCAGCCATCGCCAATTTCAGCGGTCTCGCCCACCACCACGCCCATGGCGTGATCGAAAAACACAGCGTCGCCAATGCGCGCGCCCGGATGAATTTCAAGGCCCGTCAAAAAGCGTGCAATGTAGGAAATAAAGCGCCCCAGCCACTTGAACCCATGCTGCCAGCACCAATGCGCCGGCCGGTGCAGCAGCAAGGCATGCAGCCCCGGATAGCAGGTCAGCACCTCCCAGCGACTGCGCGCGGCGGGGTCGCGATCCAAAATGCATTGAATATCAGAACGTAGTCGCAAGAACATGGCTCAAGTCTAGTCGGTTGATGACAGCCCAACTGTCGGCAGGGGATTCGACACCGCGGCACTGCGATCCATCATCTTGGCAATGCCGCGCAGGATATGAATTTCCTCCTGCGTCAACGCGGCCCGGTTGAACAACTGGTTGAGTCTGGGCATCAGCTTCTTTGGCGCTTGGGGGTCCAGAAACCCAATACTCACCAGAGCCTGTTCCCAATGCGCCAGCATGCCCGCAAGCTGAGCGGCGTCGGCCAACTGCGACGGCACTGTGGCAGCGTCAACCGCATAGGCGCCAAGCGCCAAGCGCCATTCATAGGCGATGACCTGCACTGCGGCAGCGAGGTTGAGCGAGCCAAAGGCCGGGTCGCTCGGAATGCTCAAAGCCACATGACAGCGGTAAACGTCCTCGTTGAGCATTCCAAAACGCTCTGACCCAAACAGGAAGGCAACCCCCTGATGAGTGGAAATCCCAGCAGCCGCCAGTGATTCAAAATGCTCACGTGGTGTCACCGCCGGCGGACCGAAGTCGCGCGGCGTCATCGCGGTCGCACACAAATGACTCACGCCCTCCAGCGCGTCATCCAGCGTCGTCACGATACGCGCATTGCGCAACACGTCCAGAGCGCCACTGGCGCGCTGAATCGTTTCCTCGCGCCTGAGCACGTTGTCCCAACGCGGCGCCACCAGCACCAGGTCGTCAAAGCCCATGGTCTTCATGGCACGCGCAGTGGCGCCAACGTTGCCCGCATGACTGGGTTTGATGAGGATAAATCGGGTGTGCATGGTGGCCCGGTAAAATGTAGCTATTGTCGCTGCCAACAGGTCAGCGCTTCCGCCTGAAATCAGTCGGGGACAGAGCGATTTGCCTGGCCCCCAAATGGAAAACTATGTCACCCAATCTCCATCCCATGATCAACGTGGCCATCAAGGCTGCACGCGCCGCCGGCGCCATCATCAACCGTGCCGCCCTGGATGTGGAGTCGGTCCGCATTTCGCAAAAACTGGTCAATGACTTCGTCACCGATGTGGACCATGCCTCGGAAAAGGTCATCATCGAGACGCTACTCACAGCCTACCCCGGTCACGGCATCTGGGCCGAAGAATCCGGCAGTGAGCATGGTGCGAAAGATTCTGAATTTGTCTGGATCATTGACCCGTTGGATGGCACCACAAATTTCATTCACGGCTTGCCCGTGTACTGCGTCAGCATTGCGCTCGCGGTGCGGGGCAAGATCGAGCAAGCGGTGATTTATGATCCCAGCCGCAATGATCTGTTCACCGCCACAAAAGGGCGTGGCGCCTACATGAATGACCGCCGCTTGCGCGTTTCCAAACGCATCCGGCTGCAGGAGTGCCTGCTGTCAACCGGTTTCCCGTTCCGCCAGGGCGACGATTTCAACACCTACCTGCGCATGATGGGCGATGTCATGCAGCGCACGGCTGGTTTGCGCCGCCCGGGCGCCGCAGCGCTCGATCTGGCCTATGTGGCGGCCGGCTTCACCGATGGCTTTTTTGAAATCGGGCTACAAGCCTGGGACGTTGCCGCGGGCTCCCTGTTGGTGACGGAGGCCGGTGGCCTGGTTGGCAACTTCACCGGCGAACCTGACTTTCTGGAGCAGAAAGAATGCCTGGCCGGCAACCCCCGCGTCTACGGGCAAATGGTGAGCCTGATCGGCAAGTACAGCAAGTTTGCCTCGGTTGCCGCCAAAGCTTCGGTTCAAGCGTCTCAGTCGGCGTAAATACCGGCCTTCTTGATGACCGGACCCCACTTGGCAATCTCTGCCTCGAGCTGGTTCTTCAGGCCCGCTGGCGTGACCTTTTCCATGGGCACAATGTCTGAACTCAAATCGGTCATGCGCTGCTTCACCATCGGATCCTGAAGCGCGACGCGCAAGGCTGCATTGACCTTGTCCAAGATCGGCTGTGGCGTGCCTTTGGGAGCATAGATGCCGTGCCAGACCTTGACTTCAAAGCCCTTCAAGCCCTGCTCGTCGAGCGTAGGGATATTGGGCAGGCCTGCCAGGCGCACCATGGTCGTCACGCCATACACCTTGACCCGCGCCTCCTTGATCATCGGCACAGTGGTCGTAGTCTGATCACACAGCAAGTCCACCTGGCCACCCAGCAAATCGTTCATCGCCGGGCCTGTGCCCTTGTACGGAATCGTGTTCAGTTCGACGCCGATCTGGCTTTGAAACAACAGGCCGCAAAGGTGCGACACCGCGCCCAAACCCGCATTGGCGAGCGAGACCTTGTCCTTGTGAGTCCGCACATAGGCTTCGAGTTCCTTGAAGGTGTTGGCCGGAAAGTCCTTGCGCGCCAACATCGTCATTGGGACATCCAACACCTGACCGATGTACTCGAAATCTTTCAAAGGATCAAAGGCCAGCTTCTTGTACAAAGCAGGCGCTGTGGACATGCCCATGTGGTGGATCAGCAGCGTATAGCCATTGGGGGTGGCCCGCGCCACGCGCGCGCCAGCAATGGTGCCGCCAGCGCCCACGGTGTTTTCAACAAGAACCGTTTGCCCGAGCGACCTGCCCATGGGAATGGCAATCAGGCGCGCAACCAGATCGGTCGGCCCACCGGCCGCAAACGGCACCACAAGAATCACCGGTTTGTCCGGCCACGCGGCCTGCCCCAACGCGGGGGCGGTGGCGCCCAGACAAAGGCTGGCAACGCTTGCCATCAAGAGCGACTTGAACTGCAATTTCATGGTGTTTTCCTTCTCATGGGTCAAATTGAAGAAGCTTCGGCAGCACCTTGCTTGCCTCGTTTTCAGCACGGCGATCTTTACCGAAATCAAGCTGTAGCGCAACCGGAAAATCCCTAAAAAACTGATCAATCACTGATCATTGTCAGACATCTCACCGAGCACACCAACCACCGACACCACCGCACGGATGGTGCACGCCGGACAATCGGGCCCGCGCAGTCACCCGTGATCGGTCGGTGCGACCGGGCTTGGACCGCCCTGCGCCAGCGTGCGTTGCGCCAGCCGCAACACCGGCGCATCGACCATATGACCATCCAGACTGAAGACCCCGCCGCCAGCCGCCGCAAATGCCGCGACGATCCGACGCGCCCACTGCACCTCAGCAGCCTGTGGCGCAACCGCGTCTTCCAGGTCGATGATGATGGCCTCAGCCGCCGACGCCAATGCCTTGGCGAAACGCTCCGGTCGGTTGGCCTGCACAAACAGGAAGGATCGCGCCGTTGCCAACACAGGATGTGCATGCCAGGATTTGTCTGTACCGCTCATGCCTTGCACTCCAACAAGCGTCCGACCCGGGGCCACTGGGCAACACCCCAAAGTGCCGTCAGTGCGGTCTGCATTTCAGTCGCGGTCGCTGCACCGCTGAAGGCTGCCAGACGCAGCGCTTTGGCCGTGATCTCGTCGCGGCTCAATGTGTTGCCCGGGTCACCTTTTGGTTCGTCGATGCGCCCAGTCAGCAAACGCCCGTCCAAGGTGTGAACCGTCACCTTGCCAATCCAGCGCTGTGGGTAGGCAGCGTCCACTTCGGTGTCGAGCACCATCTCCACGCGGTCCCGCAGCGCGCGTGTTTCATTGTCCTGGTAGTGCTCCTCAAACTCGGCCAGGCCAGCGTGCCCGAAGCGCGCCACCAGGGCCAGCACAGTCCCCATCGAAAACTTGCTCTGATGCACGCTGCTCGGGTTCACCACCGGTCCCAGGACATCGAGCGCCCCCTGATGCACGTGGGTCATCACCTGCTTGATCTCAGCGGCCCTGAGTCCGTGGCTTTGCATCACCTGAATCAGTGCGTCAGCTGCCGGATGCGTGTGGCGGCAACAGGCGTGATACTTGAAGGAGGTTTCGACTGTGGCCCAGCGCGTACCGAGTTGGTCATTCAGGCAGGCCGGACTGGCGTTGCTCGACATCCCCACCCCCATGCCCTGCGCGCCCTCCAGGATCTGCGCGGCGCCGGTAAAGCCATCTTGCCCGAGGTAGGCAGCCATCAGCCCTGACGCCGCAGCGTGTGCAGAATGCAACTGTTTGCTGTCTGCCGCCGTGCGCAAGAACTCCCATAGGCCAGCCGCCTGCGTTCCTGCGGAACCGAAAGCGTGTTGCATTTGAACCGCATCGAGTCCCAGCAAATTACCCACGGCTGCGGCTGCCGCCAAGGTGCCCGCCGTGCCTGTGGTATGAAACACCTTGTAATGGGAGCGCCCCAAAAACTCGCCAACCCGGATGCCCACCTCGTAGCCGGCCACCGCCGCCGTCAGGAGTTGGGCGCCACTCGCACCCTGGGCCTGAGCGACCGCCAGAACGGCCGGAAAGACGACGGTGGCGGGGTGAAACACCGAACCGTTGTGCACATCGTCCTGTTCCACCATATGCGACGCCGCCGCATTAGCGAGAGCCGCCAGGTAGGGGCTGGTGCTGTCAGCATGTCCGATCAGTTCGCAGGGACCCTGCTGCGGTCCCATGGCCTGCGCGAAGCGCGCGAGGCTCTGCACCGGACGCGAGCGGCACCCCGCCACGGCTGAGGCAAACCAGTCAACCAGCAGGTCGTGCGACTTGTTCTGCACAGGAGTTGGGATCGCCTCCCAGCGCAGCTTGGCGGCAAAGGCGGCGAGTTGGGAAGTTGGCGAATTCATGTAAATCCAACTCCAATTCCATCGGTCAAATCGCGCCCGCCGTGCGCAGCGCAGCGATCGCCTCAGGGCCCTGTCCGAGCTCCCGAAGAATCGTCTCGGTATGTTCACCCACGGCAGGTACGGGGTCCATCCGGTAGTCGAAGGCATTGCTGCGCGCCGGGGGCAGGAACGCAGGAATAGGCCCCACCGGCGAACCCACCGATTGCCAGCGTGCGCGCGCACGCAACTGCGGATGCGCCCACAAGTCGGCCATGTCGTTCATGCGGGCGTTGGCGATACCGGCCTCGTCGAGTCGGGCTATCACCTGCGCAGTGCTCAGTTCCTTGAACACGTCGAGGATCAGGCTCTTCAACGCCTCGCGGTGCTCGTTGCGGCGGGCGTTGCTGTCAAAGCGCGCATCGGTCGCCAAAGCGGCTTCCTGCAAGACTAACTGGCAGAACAATTTCCACTCGCGCTCGTTCTGTAGACCGAGCATCACCGTGCCACCATCGCCGGCAGCAAACGGACCGTAGGGGTAGATGCTGGCATGCTCCGCAGCACTGCGTGGCGGGGGAGTGGCGCCCTCGAAGGCGTAGTACATCGGGTAGCTCATCCATTCGCCCAGTGCTTCGAGCATCGACACATCGATGTGACTGCCCTGCCCGGTCTTGGCGCGCAGCAACAGGGCTGACAGGACGGCGCTGTAGGCGTACATCGCGGCAGCAATGTCGGCCACCGAGTTGCCGGCCTTGCTGGGGGACTTGGGCGTGCCGGTCACCGACAAGAAGCCGGCCTCACTCTGAATCAGCAGGTCATAGGCCTTCTTGTCACGGTAGGGGCCATCTTCACCATAGCCGGAAATATCGCATACGATCAGAGCCGGATGCCTGGCAGCGAGCGCCTCCCAGGACAAGCCCATGCGCGCCGCCGCGCCGGGCGCCAGGTTTTGCACCAGCACGTCGGCCTTGGTCAGCAGTTGCATGAGCAGACCCAGGGCAGCCGGTTGCTTGAGGTCGAGCGTCAGACTTTCCTTGGACCGGTTGGTCCAGACAAAATGCGATGACTGGCCCTTGACCCGGGTGTCATAAGCCCGCGCAAAGTCTCCGGCACCGGGTCGTTCAACCTTGATAACACGGGCCCCCAGGTCGGCCAGCTGACGTGTACAAAACGGCGCGGCGATGGCGTGTTCGAGGGAGACAACGGTGATGCCGTCAAGAGGTCGTGGCATGGTTAGAACGAGCGGGGCAGCCCCAACACATGCTCGGCAATGTAGGCGTAAATCATGTTGGTTGAAATCGGCGCGACCTGGTAGAGGCGGGTTTCGCGAAACTTGCGCTCGACGTCGTATTCGTTGGCAAAGCCAAAGCCGCCGTGGAACTGGATGCAGGCGTTGGCGGCCTCCCAACTGGCCTTGGCCGCCAGGTATTTGGCCATATTGGCCTGGGCGCCGCAGGGCAAACCGGCG
>CAYHDD010000133.1:0-7353 GCA_964355195.1 uncultured Rhodoferax sp.
CCACCGTTGCGCCAGGGGCTGGGCGAGATGTTCCTGAGTTCAATGACCTGCCAGCTCATCGAAAAGTTTCCATCTTCAGTTTGACGATGCTTGAAAGCTGGCGCTGGGTCATCTCAGGCACGCGTCAGTATGGCCTTCAGGAAGTCCCGCGTTCGTTGTTGCGTCGGGTTGGTGAAAATCACCTCGGGCGGCCCGGCCTCGATCAGCGCCCCTGCGTCCATCACCACCACCACGTCGCCCACCTCACGCGCGAAATCCATCTCATGCGTCACCACCAGCATCGTCATGCCTTCGCTGGCCAGAAGCTTCATGACTTGTAACACCTCGCCCACCAGTTCGGGGTCCAGTGCGGAAGTCGGCTCGTCAAAGAGCATCACCTTCGGCTGCATCGCCAACGCGCGCGCGATCGCCACCCGTTGTTTTTGACCACCGGAAAGACTGGCCGGCATGGCATGCGCCTTTTCCTCCAGGCCAACTTTCTGCAACAGGAGCACCGCTTGCGCCTGCGCCTGCTCACGGCTGGTGCCCAAAACTTTTCGTGGGCCGACGGTGATGTTGTCGATCACTGACAGATGCGGGAACAGATTGAACGACTGGAACACCATGCCGACCTGCTGGCGCAAATGGTTGAGCGCGTCGTCGCCCAGGGCTTGCCCGTTCTCGGTCAGCGTTTGACCGCAGATTTCGACACGCCCGCTGTCGGCCTGCTCAAGCCCGTTGCAGCAGCGCAGGAAAGTGCTCTTGCCAGAGCCACTCGGGCCGATGACGACCACCACCTGGGACGGCTGCACGTCGAAATCGATGCCTTGCAGCACCACATGGTCACCGAAGGACTTTCGCAGCGCCCGGATGCTGACGATTGGTCTTTGCGTGTTCATTGCACCATTCCTCCAGCGCGCAGATGCTGTTCGATGCGCCGCAAAGCCAGCGTCGTCAGCCCGGTGAGGACGAAATACATGACCGCAATCGCCAGGTAAACCTCGAGCGAACGGTAGCTCACGCTGATGATTTTTTGCCCCTCGTGCATCAGGTCGTGAATGGTGAGCAGGGAAACCAATGCCGAATTCTTGATCAGGGCGATGAATTCATTACCCAACGGGGGAATCATGCGCACCAGCGCCTGCGGCAGGATGATGCTGCGCATGGCCGTGGCGTAAGACATGCCGAGCGAGCGCGCCGCCTCCATCTGGCCGCGGTCGATCGACTGGATGGCGCCGCGCACGATCTCCGAGACGTAGGCGCCAGAGTAAATGCCGAGCCCGATGACGCCGCAAAAGAAGGCCGGCAACAGGATGCCAAACTGAGGCAGACCGAAGAAGAGCAGAAACAACTGCACCAGCAAGGGTGTGCCCCGGATGGCGGCAACATAGGTGGTGCACAGCGCATAGATCACCCGGCGCTCCGGCTTGAGGCGCCCGACGCCGACCGCCAGGCCCATCATGCAGCCCAGCGCCAGCGCCACCGCCGTGATTTCGACGGTCACAAAGGCGCCCTGAAACAGGTTGCGCCAGCCACTCCAGACCGGGGAGAAATCGAGTTCCATCAGAGGATGTCTGAGGTCTTATTTGGTGGCATTGCTAAACCACTTTTTGACGATCTGCGCGTAGGTGCCGTCAGCCCGGAGTTTGGCCAGAGCGGCGTTCATTGCCTTGGTTAGTTCGGGCGTGTCCTTGCGCAGCGCCATACCGTATTCCTCGGTCGTGAGTTGCTGTTCCAGCACCTGCAGCCCGCCGCGCGTGCGAACGTACTGGAACGCTGCCGGTTTACCGGTGACGGCAGCATCGGCACGCCCAATATCGACCAGGTTGAACATTTCCTGATTCTTCTCGACCTCGACCAGCTGCACTTTCGGGAAGTTGGCACCGAGGTAACTGACGGACTTGGTGCCCACCTGCACGCTCACCTTCTTGCCATTCAAATCATTCAGCGTCTTGATGCTGGTGTTGCCGGTCTTGACCATGGCCACCAGGCCACCGGCGTAGTAGGAGTCGGTAAAGTCCACCACTTTTCGGCGCTCGTCGGTGATGTAGATGGCCGACACGGCGACGTCAAAGCGCTTGGACACAAGGCCCGGAATCAGGCCCTTGAAGTCGATATCGACCCACTCGACGCGCCGGTTCATGACTTTGCCGATGGCGTCCATCAAATCAATATCGAAGCCGGTGCGCTTGTCGTTTTCAACGAACTCCATCGGTGGGAAAGTGGCGTCGGTGCCGACACGAAGCACCTCCTGCGCGTGCGAGGTCGCGGCACTCAGGCCGAGCAGCGCGAGAGAAGAAATAAGGATGGTGCGACGAAGGTTCATGGGTTTGTCTCCTGGTGGTTGATTTGAACTGTCTACTGAGAACTGAGGTTTCTGGAAATGCGGGCCGCCGTCAGCACCGTCATCTGGATCAGGGGCGAGTGCTTGCCCTGCACGCGTACGCTGGGGGCCATCAAGGTCAACACGCCGACGGCATGCTTTCGGCCTTTGAACAAAGGTGCGCTAACGCCCCAGACGCCGGGATCGACCTCGCCGTCGCTGACAGCAAGACCGGCCTTGCGAATGGCGCTCAGCTCGGCCAGCAATTCCGGCTGGGGCGATAGCCCAGACTCCGGGACGTTCCGGTAGGCCTCGCTCAAGGCACCCTCGGGCAAGTGGGCCAAAAGACATTTGGCCGAGGCACCTCGTTGCAGGGGCACGCTGCGCCCCTTCTCGAACGAGCAGCGCAAGGCTTGCCGACTCTCAATCATGTCGACGCAAATCGCCTGGCCGTTCAGCGCCACAATCAACCCGACACTCTCCTGCGATTGTTGGGCCAGCGCCGCCATGTCGGCGCGCGCCTGCTGCACCAGATGGGAAGCCATGTCGAAACCGACTGCCAGTTGAAGACTCAGCGGACCCGGCGCATAGCGCCCCTGCGCCTCAAGCACAAAGCCCCAGCGCTTGAGTGTCGCCAATTGGCGGTAGAGGGTGCTTTGGCTCAAACCCGTCTTGCTGACCAGTTCCGCAGCCGTCAAGGCCGTGCCCTGACGCGCCAGTGCGGCCAGCACCACCAGGGCGCGATCAACCGCAGAAACAGGCTGGGTGTCGGACAACATGGTTTCAGTATCGGGCGCCGGACAGGGGTCGTAAACAGCACTTTACCAGCCAGTGGGAATGGACGTGATTTTTTTGGAAAACACGAGAACCCTTAAAGAGACCCCACAGGCAGCACGATGGATTCATGTTTTCCCTCTGTAGCAAGCCACGAAACGCTGAGCTCTCAGGCAAGCACGTGGCAACGATGATCAGGGTTTTCCCTGACTAAACCAAGTTGTATAGACAAATACACTGAAACGGAAAAGTTGTTTGTCAAACCCGCCCACGAAGCACACGAACCCATGAATACCATCACGATCCAACCCGGCCGCCTGTCGCTGGAACAACTTCAAGCCATCCATGCCGGGCTTGTGCCGCTGACACTGGCGCCGTCTTGCCGCGGGCCGATCCGCGCCAGCCAGCAAGTCGTGCAGGACGCTGCCGACGGCGAGGCGCCAGTCTACGGTGTCAACACAGGTTTCGGAAAACTGGCCAACCAGCGCATCAGCAAGGCCCAGCTCGACACCTTGCAGCTCAATTTGATCCGCTCCCACAGCGTCGGTGTCGGTACACCGCTGGCGCCCCAGGTCGTGCGCCTGATGCTCGCGCTCAAGGCCGCCAGCCTGGCGCGTGGTCACTCCGGCGTGCGCGAAGTGGTGATCGACACCCTGCTCGCTGTGCACAACGCCGGGCTCGTGCCCTATGTGCCCTCGCAGGGCTCGGTCGGTGCCTCCGGCGACCTGGCACCGCTGGCGCACATGACGCTGGCGCTGATCGGCGAAGGCGACATGCTGGTTGACGGCCAGCGCGTGCCCGCTGCGACTGCCCTGAAACAAGCCGGCATAGAACCGCTGACGCTCGGCGCCAAGGAAGGACTGGCGCTGATCAATGGCACCCAGACCTCCACGGCGCTGGCGCTACACGCCCTGCTCAGCTTTGAGCCGGTGCTGGAGGCGGCATTGGTGATTGGCGCCCTGACGGTGGACGCCGCGCGCGGCAGCGACGGACCCTTCGACCCGCGCATCCACGAGCTGCGCGGCCAGCCCGGTCAGATTGATGTCGCCCAGTACTACCGCGCCCTGCTGGCGGGCAGCGCCATTCGAAAATCGCACGCCGATGGCGATGACCGTGTGCAAGACCCCTACAGCCTGCGCTGCCAACCGCAGGTGGTCGGTGCCTGTCTCGACCAGCTGCGCCACGGCGCACTGGTACTGCTGCGCGAGGCCAATGCGGTTACCGACAACCCGCTGGTCTTTGCCGAAGACGGGGCCATTGGCCGGTCGCCGGGCCGCCCCAAGCCCGGTCACGCCCCCTCGGGGGGCAGCGACCACGGGGAGCGTGGGGGTGTCATCGTTTCGGGGGGCAACTTCCACGCCGAACCGGTGGCCTTGGCTGCCGACGGCATGGCGCTGGCGATTGCCGAAGTCGGCGCCATTGCCGAGCGCCGCATCGCCATGCTGATTGACAGCGGCGTCTCGCGCCTGCCGCCCTTTCTGACGTCTGACGCCGGCCTCAACAGCGGCTTCATGATTGCCCACGTCACCGCCGCCGCACTGGCCTCCGAAAACAAGTCGCTGGCGCACCCGGCCAGTGTCGACAGCCTGCCGACCAGTGCCAACCAGGAAGACCATGTGTCGATGGCCACCTTTGCGGCGCGCCGCCTGCAGGCCATGATCAGCAACACCGCCAACATCCTGGCCATCGAGTTACTGGCTGGCGCACAGGGCATTGAGTTCTTGCGTCCGCTGCGCAGTTCGGACGCGCTGGAGCAAGCGCACGCGCTGCTGCGTCAACAAGTGCCGGCGCTGACGCAGGACCGCTTCTTTGCGCCCGATATCGAGCACGCCAGCACGCTGGTGCGCAACGGTTCCCTGTCGCGCATCTTCCGCGCCTTGCCGGGCTTGCCAAAGTTGTGGATTGCGGGCTGACACCGTCCTTGATCGCATATGCTCAGGCAATGCCTCAAGAACCGTTCAGCGCGCTGTTCGCCAACCGTCCCTTCATTCGCTTCTGGTTTGCCCGGCTGGGCAGTGTGACCGCCAGTCAGATGCTGATGGTGGCGGTCGCATGGCACATGTACGACCTGACCTCCAGCCCCTGGGATCTGGGCCTGGTCGGTTTGTTTCAGTTTGTGCCGGCGCTGCTTCTGACCCTGCCCGCCGGGCACGCTGCCGATCGCTTTCATCGCGGACGCATTGTCGCCTTCTGCCTGCTTCTGCAAGCGGCCAACGCCATCACCCTGGTGATTGCCACACACAGCGGTTTGGCCAGCCGCGAGCTAATCTTGACGATTTCAATCCTGCTGGGTATTGCGCGTGCCTTTCAAATGCCGGCACAGCAGGCATTGACGCCTCTGCTCGTACCCCAGCACCAACTGCAGCGGGCCGTGGCCTTCAGCTCCAGTGGAATGCAGTCGGCCGTCATACTCGGACCGGCCTTGGGCGGCGTCTTGTACACGCTGGGCCCGCTCACGGTCTATGCGAGCTGCGCCGTCCTGCTTGTTGTGTCGATGCTGCTGGCCTTGACGATCCGATACAAGCACACCGTGGCAACCTTGGACATGAGCTGGCAGTCCGTGCTGGCTGGCTTCACCTTCGTCTGGCAACACAAGGTTTTGCTGGGTGCGACCTCGCTGGACCTGTTTGCTGTTCTGCTGGGCGGCGCTACTGCGCTGTTGCCAATTTACGCGCGTGACATCCTGCACATTGGTCCCATCGGACTTGGCCTCCTGCGAGCTTCGCCGGCTGTGGGTGCCCTGCTGATGTCGATGGCGCTCTTGCGTTGGCCCCTGCGTCGCCGCATTGGCCAGCGCTTGCTCTGGGCAGTGGCCGTGTTTGGTTTCGCCACGCTGGTTTTTGGTTTGTCGAGTAGCTTCTGGTTGTCGCTGCTGGCCTTGGCAGCCACTGGCGCCGCAGACAGCATCAGCGTTGTGACACGCATGACCTTGGTGCAACTGGAAACGCCCAATGAAATGCGCGGCCGGGTATCGGCCGTCAACTCCATCTTTATTGGCGCGTCGAATCAGTTGGGCGAGTTCGAATCAGGCGCAACGGCGGCCGCTTTTGGCACGGTCAACTCGGTTGTTCTGGGTGGTATCGGAACGATCCTGGTGGCCGCTGCATGGTTCAAATTGTTTCCAGCGCTGGCCAGACGCGACCGATTGGAGGTCAGCTGACCCTGCGCGCCCGCGCCACCAGGCGTAGACCGCGAATCCCCCGAGATATAACCCGGCTCAGGGTCCTCGCGGCGCTGATGGTCGAACCCAACAACTGTTACCGCGCAGAGACAGTCCGGAAACCTGGCCGATACATTGGGGCCGCAAGATTCGCGTGCTACTCTTTGGCCTTAATCGTTTCTGAAAGGTTGCGCATCATGAACTACCTCCTGCCACTCGTCGTCGGCGCGGCCGCTGTGCTGAGCGGCCTTAGCGGCCTTGCGCTAGCCCAGGACAGCGGTGACAAGGGCGGTCGCACACACACTCAGGCCGAGGCTTTGCAGGCAGAACGTGCACAGCGCGGCGAAGCTCCTGACCCCCGTGATCGGGTCAAACGTGCAGAGCCCAGGAAACGAGTCGAACCCATCGAGCGTGCACGACTCGACCAGCGCCACAGCCACAACCACTATTACCCACCGCGCGGCCATGTGGCGCCGGCATTGCCATCGGGCGCCGTCAGCGTGCACTATCGATCAGGACAATACTTCTTTCACAGTGGCGTCTGGTTTCGCCCTTCCGGCGCGCGCTTCATCGTCAGCCTTCCGCCCATCGGCATCGTGGTTCCGATCCTGCCGCCGACCTACACCACGCTTTGGGTTAGCGGTGCGCCCTACTACTATGCCAATGGCGTCTACTACGCTACGACGCCCGGCCAGGGCTACGTTGTGATCGAGCCGCCAGCGGGCGTTGAAATCGCACAGCCTGTACCTCAGGCACCCGACGCGGGCAACCTGCCGGAACAGGTCATCTACCCGCGCAACGGCCAAAGTGCCGACCAAATGGAGGCTGACCGGCAGGACTGCAACCGCTGGGCCATGACGCAACCCCGTGCGCAGAGCAACGCCTCCGTCTTCCAGCGCGCCATCGCTGCGTGCATGGAAGGACGCGGCTACACGGTACGCTGAGTCACCAGCAGACTCAATGAATGCGATGACGACGAGAATGATCCAGGCGCTGCGCCTGCTGCTGGTGCTCGCGCCGCTGGCCGCCGCCGCCCAGTCAGCGCCCCCCGGCGCAGGCATGGAGGGCGCCCGACCTGCGGACGGTGGCCCACTGATGGCGCCAGCGCGAGCCGGGG
>CAYHDD010000134.1:0-7311 GCA_964355195.1 uncultured Rhodoferax sp.
AAAATCCGCCAACGCAGCGACCAGGCTGTAGACGCTGGCGAATCGGTGTCGAGATTGTAGCCAAGGGCCTGCCCTGCACACCGTCCCGCCGAGGCAGGTTTACCCTAAGCCGACGCACCCACCCTGGCACGCGCTGACCCACTGTTACTATCCGCGCATGCTCTCGCCCCTGCTCGCAACCCTCGACCACGAGTTCGTCCCATGAGCCATCTCGCGCCCTACCCCCTGGCCGCCCTGGCGCGTCGCATGTTGCGTGAGTTCGATGCGCGCAAAACCATCTTCGACCTGCCACAGCGCAAGTTCGTCCTCGGCGACACGCAGCGTGATCTGTCGGTGCGCTTTCAGGGGCACAGCGCGGCCACGCCGTTCGGGCCAGCGGCTGGCCCGAACACGCAATTGGCGCAGAACATCCTGCTCTGCTGGCTTGCCGGGGGCCGCGTCATGGAACTCAAAACGGTCCAGGTGCTGGACCGCCTGACTCTGCCGCGCCCGTGCATCGACATGCAAACAGTGGGCTACAACGTCGAGTGGTCACAGGAACTGGCACTGGAAGAGTCGCTGGAGGAGTACGTCAAGGCCTCGATGCTGATTCGCATGCTCGAGGCCAGCGGCCGCCTCGAAATGGCGCCGGGTTTTGGCCGCACCGTCTATGACATGAGTGTTGGCTACGACCTGGCCGGTATCCGCAACGAGCGCGTGCAGGCTTTTATTCACGGCATGAAGGACGCAACGAAGGTGGTGGAAAAGCTGCGCCGCCAGTTGCCGGCTGAACTGGGTGCGTTGCGCGATCTGGATTTCGAAACACGATTGTCCGACACCCTCACACTGAGCACCTTCCACGGCTGCCCGCCTGACGAGATCGAGGCCATGGCGACGCACCTGATGCGTGAAAACGGCCTCTCGGTCGTCGTCAAGCTCAACCCGACCCTGCTCGGCGCAACTGAAGTCCGCACTCTGCTGCACGACGTGCTCGGCTACAGCGCACTGCGCATTCCCGACTCGGCCTTCGAGCAGGACGCGACCTGGGAGCAGGCGACCGGAATTCTGGACCGCCTGGACCGGCTCGCCCGATCGCTCGGCGTTGGCTTGGGTGTGAAGTTTTCCAACACCTTGATCGTCGAGAACCACAAGACGTTCTTCCCGGCCAGCGAGCGCCACATGTACCTGTCGGGGCCACCGCTGCACGTGCTGGCAATGAAACTGGTGCAGCGGCTGCGCGACTCGGTGGGCGAGCGTTTTCCGATTTCCTTCTCGGGCGGCATTGAGCGCGCCAACTTCCCCGATGCGGTGGCACTGGGTCTGGTGCCAGTCACGGTTTGCACCGACTTGCTCAAAGCCGGCGGCTACTGGCGCGGTCACGGCTACTTCGAGGAACTGGCACAACGCATGGACGCCGTGGGAGCCAGCAACATCGACGAATTCATACTGCGTGCCTACGGCGATGACGGCCCAACAGAGCTGAGCGCTGCCAAACTGCGCAACACCGATCTGTATTTGGAAAAGGCGCTGGCCGACCCGCGCTACCGCGCAGCCAGCAACGACAAGGGGCCGCGCAAAATGGGGCGGCAATTGAAGTTCTTTGACTGCGTGACCTGCAACAAGTGCATTCCGCTGTGCCCCAATGACGCCAACTTCAGCGTGCGCGTGCCAAGCACGGAGCAGGTGCCGCTCAAGATGGCGCGCCAGATCGTCAACTTTGCCGACTTCTGCAACGACTGCGGCAATTGCGATGTCTTCTGTCTGGAAGATGGCGGTCCCCAGGTGCTCAAGCCACGCCTGTTCGTGGACCGCGCGCGCTGGCAACAGGAACCCGCGCGCGACGCCGTGTTGGTCGAGGCGGATGCCGTGACCGGGCGCTTCAACGGCCAGGTGCTGCGTGTTGCGGTCGGTCAAGCACCCGGTGACGACCCGCGTGCCCACGCGCTGGCGGCCCTGCACACGGCCCTGCTCGACCCGAGCGAGGCCAATCACGTCAGCGAGTTTTTGTACGCCCCGACGCAGCAGACCAGCGCCTAGTCAGGCAACTGATTCCATTTCGAAATCATCCCTGTCGTTGTTGTCTCGCCTTGTCGCGCTACAGCACTGGATTGCGGGTCGAGCCGGCAGTGACGGCGCGTTTCAGTCGCCGCGCATGCCGCGCCACTCACCAGGCTCGACCGGCGCGCTTCGGGTGCGATGCCACAGGGCTGCGGCCTTGACGGCGGCGCTTGGGTTGACGGCAACCGGCGTACAGCGGCCACTTTGCACATAGCGCAGTGCAGCAGCGGTCAAGGTCTCGCTCGGGTCACCGAAGGGCTTGTCAAAATCTTCCGCCACAGGGCAGCTCGGAGCTAACCCGTCGAAGTAGCCACCTTCGCCGCGTGCATTCAGCGTCTCGAAGTTCACGGCACTGACGGTGCTGTCGCAAACCTCTTCTGGAACGAAGCCAACCGGCTTGCCACAGGTTTGACCACCCAGCGTGACCACATCGACGTAGGGCCGCAAGCCGTTGACGATCAACTCGCTGGCCGAACAGGTTCGGGAACCGGTCAGGACCAGTACACGCGCAAAACCGGTTTCCGCAGCGGCGAAGTTGTAGCTGAAATTGCTGGCTGACTGTCTGGCGTTGAAATTCAGGCGCACGAACACTTTGCCATTGCGGGCCTTGCCGGCCACCAGCGAGGCCAGCAGGTTGGCGGTTGAAACGCGCCCGCCACCGTTGTAACGCAGGTCAAGGATCAGTTCGCTGGCGCCCGCCGCTCGAAACGCCGCGAAGGCATCGGCCAGGGGCACCTCGGCCTGCGTGACGAACTCCTTCAACACCAGGTAGCCGGCCTTGCCGCCGTTGGCGAGGTCCAGAACCCGCGACACCGGCAATGGCGTGAGCGGGTAAATGGCCGAAGTGAGGGTCACGTTACGAGGGCCCACAGCACCGGCAATCTGCAATGTCACCTGCTCACCCGTTGTGCTCGCGCCAAGCGCACCGAAATCCAGGCTGGCAAGCAGTGCAGCCGACGGGCGGCCATTGATCGCAAGAACCACATCACCGCGCGCCAGCCCCTGGGCGGCCGCCGGTGATTGCGGTTCAACGTAGCGCAGCTTCAGAGGCAGGAGCTGCTCCAGACCATTGACCGCGACGCCGTAGCCAAGCGTCTTGCCGTCCTCAAAGTACTGGTTGTAGCTCGCGCTTTCACTGATGTAGCTCCAGCGATCAGCGGGCACGCCAGCTGCGCCCCTGAACAGCAACGCGTCAAAGTAGCTTTGCAGCGAGTCAAAGCCCGTCGGCTCCGGATTCGGCGAGGCGCCCGACCACAGATAGTTGTCCAGCATGTAGCTGCGCAGCGAGTCTTTTTGCGCTGGCGCGCTGCACTGGTCCGGACCTGCCACCGACGCCGCCCCGCTACTGCTACTGCCGCCACCGCAAGCGCCCAGCGCCAGCAAACTCAGCGCAGCAGCGGTGAAAACAAGAGGGCGGCCGGCCTTGGCTAACAGCATGCTCATCTGGGGGCACCCCACGGACTCAGCGCCCGCATCACAGCGCGCTCATTCGCAGCCAGAGCTGCCGTGCCACCAACGCCGCCTCGGCACGCAGCGCTTCCAGGTCGATCTGAGCCGGACAGGCGGCCGGCAACTGGCCAGCGAAGCGCTCCCCCAACAAGGCATGACCGGCGTCCAGCCGTCGCGTGGCTGCTGACAAATCGTCCCCGCAACGCAACGCGTCTTCGAGCAGCGCGGCGTTTTCAGCTACGCAATCCGAGTCATATCCGTCTGTACCCAGCGCCACATGCGCGCTGGCGCGCAGGGCGCTCGGGTAGCCGACCCGGTTGCCACGGTTGGAGCGCGGATTCTGAACCAGCCAGCAGCCTCGTTGTTCCGCCTCGCGCACCTGCGATTCGCTCAGGTGCACGCCGTGCGCGATGATCGAACCCGGCGGCAAGGCACCCAGTTGGGCGAGCCGTTCCAGCGGACCGCCCCAGCCGCGTTCGCGCGCATCGTCCACGTCAGCGATGTCCTCGGCGACATGCACATGCATCACGGTACCCAACTCGCGGCACAGCGCTGCCGCCTCGCGCACGGTCTCGTCCGACACCGTGAACGAAGCATGCAGGCCGACAACACCGCGCACCAGCGGCCGTGTGTTGCCCTCGATAAAGCGTCGGCACTCAGCCAGACCGCGCCTGGCCTCCGCCCGCCCAGCGTTGCGTTCGGTGGCGCCGTAGCACAGTACGGCCGGTAAACCCGCTTGCTGGCAGGCATCGGCCAGGATGTCGAGCGAACCCTCAATCAGTTGCGGCGACTCGTGGTGGTCAATCAAGCCAACCGTGCCCAGGCGCAGTGCCTCAGCGACGTACCACCGGGCAGACAGGCGCAGCGAGTCGGCGTCAAGCGCGCGGTCCAGGCGCCACCAAACCCGCTCCAGGATCTGGACAAAGTTCTCCGGCGCGACCAGGGGCGCCGGCAGGCCAAACGGCACCAGACCCGAGTACAGATGGGTGTGAGCGTTGACAAAGCCGCACGCCTTCATGTGCACGCCCACCTTCGGCACTGCGTGTCCTGACTGCCCGTGTCGCCGCCCGAGGGGAAGCGAGCCTGCTTGGGGCCTGCGGGCGCGGCGCTCATCTCTTGGCAACCGGCAAGCCGACGCTCATGGCGCGCGCGGCGGGTGAGTCGCGCATCGGCAAGCGCGTGCGCCGAATGCCGTCAAAGGCTTCCAGCGCCCCGGCCACCGCCGCCGCTGTAGGCACCAGACCGATCTCGCCAATGCCCTTGGCACCCATCGGCCCCTCGGGTTCGGGCTCTTCCACCAGGATGACGTCGACGATGGGCATGTCACGCGCGCGCAGAACACCGATTTCCTTCAATTTGAAGGTCACTGGCATGCCGTTTTCACAGCGCAGCTCTTCGGTCAGCGCATAACCCAGCCCCATGTGGACGGCGCCCTCGATCTGCCCCGAACAAAGCACCGGGTTGATGACGCGGCCCGCATCGTGCGCCGCCACGACGCGCTCGACCCTACCCGCGCCATCCAGAATAACGAGTTGAGTCGCATAGCTGAAGGTGGTGTGGGTCTTCACCTTGGGCACCGCTGCACCCAGTGGCGTGGTGTCCGAAATGACAATGTCACCAGCATAAACACGCCCTGTCAAGGTGTTGAGCGAATGACCGGCGTCCAGATCAACTCTGAGCTTGGCGGCGGCTTCAAGCACCGCGCGGCCACTCAGCAGCGTGCCACGCGAGCCGGTCGTCTGACCGCCGCCCAATTCAAAAGTGGAGTCCACTTTGGGAACAAAGCAGGCCGCCGGCAAACCCGTCGCCTCGACCGCAAATTGCACCAGCACCGTCAACAGGCCCTGGCCCATTTCGGTAAAGCCGTTGTAGAGCGAAATACTGCCGTCCGACTCCACCACCAGGCGCGCCTTGCCGGTCTCCAGTACGCCGTTGCCAATGCCGCTGTTCTTGACGCCACAAGCAATGCCGACAGCGCGCCCGGCAGCCAGCGCCGCGTCGTAGTGCGGCTTGACGGCCTGCAGTGTTTTTCGAATACCCACTGCCTTTTCCATCACCTGCCCGGTGGCGAAGATGTCACCGACACTCAAAGCGTTGCGCCAGCGGATCTCCCAGCGATCCAGACCCGCTTTTTGTGCCAACAGATCGAGGCAGGCTTCCATGGCGAAAGCCGCCTGGTTGACGCCAAAGCCCCGCATTGCGCCGCAGGGCGGGTTGTTGGTGTAGACGGCGCGCGCCTGGACATCGACATGCTCGACGCGATAGGGGCCGCAGGCGTGGCCAGCCGCGCGCTCCAGCACCTTGGCGCCGACCGAGGCGTAGGCGCCGGAGTCGCCGATCATGCGCGCCTTGACTGCCGTCAGCCGCCCCTCGGCATCACAGCCCACCGTGTAATCCATGCTGATCGGGTGCCGCTTGGGATGCAGGCGGATCGACTCTTCCCGGCTCAGCGTCAGCTTGACCGGGCGGCCCGTCAACTTGGCCAGCAAGGCGGTCTGGGCCTGCACGGACATGTCTTCCTTGCCACCGAAGGCGCCACCGTTGGGCACCAGTTGGGCAAAGATTTGCTTCTCGTCGAGCGCCAGAAAGCGAGCGATCTGGCGGCGGTCGTCAAAGATGCCCTGCCCTTGCGAGCGCAGCTTCAGGCCACCGTCCGGCAGCGGCTCGACCAGTGCACTCTCGGGCTCCAAAAACAGGTGTTCAATGCGCTGCGTGTGCCAGCTGCCGCTGACCACATGGGCACTGGTGGCCAGCGCCGCCGAGACGTCGCCGCGGTGCAGCACGGCGTGACCGAGCAGGTTGTCGTGCGTCGGGTTGACACGCGGCGCCTGCGGCCCCAGCGCGGCCTGTGGATCGAGCACGGGCTCCAGCAGCTCGTAGCTCACTTCCACCAACTTGGCGGCCTCGCGCGCCGTATGACGGTCCAGCGCCGCCACCGCCGCCAACACATCGCCGACGCAGCGCACTTCTTCACCCACGGCCACAAAACCGGGCCAGTCGTTGTACAAGATGCCAACCCAGCGTTCACCGGGCACATCGGCGGCGGTCGCCACCGCCTGCACACCCGGCAGCGCCAGGGCGCGCGTGATGTCGATGCGCAGCACGCGCGCCCTGGCATAGGGTGAAAGCAGCAAAGCGCCATGCAACATATCGGGTACGACCAGATCATCCACATAGGGCCGCTCACCAAGCACCGTGGGCGCGGAACCAAAACGCTCCAGCGGCTGACCGACCCGACCATCGCTACCGGGCGGGGGCACGCTGGCGCCGCGCTTGGCCGCCGCCAGCAGTTCGATGGCGTCAATGATCTTCACGTAACCCGTGCAGCGACACAGGTGCACGTCAAGTTCGCGGGCGATGGTTTCTCGGCTCGGTGCCGACTCCCTCTCAGTGAGTGCGTGCGCACGCAAGGCAATACCGGGGATGCAGAAGCCGCATTGCAGCCCACCGGCACTGGAAAAACAGTCGGCAATCAGCTTGCGCTGCTCATCCGACAAACCGTCCAGGGTGACAATACTCTTGCCGTTGGCGACCCGCGCCGGCATCGCGCAAGTGGTCTTGGGCACGCCATCCACCAGCGCCACACAACAGCCGCACTGGCCCTGCGGACTGCACCCATCCTTCAGCGATGTGACGCCGCAGCGCTCGCGCAGGGTCTCCAGGAAGCGTTCATCCGCGCGCGGATCAACGCGCTGTGGTACGCCGTTGAGTACAAATTCGATGCTCATGCTTGAGTGCCTGTTCGCTTTCCCTGATGAACCTGGCGCAAGTAGCAGGTTCCTGTTGCTCGTGAAATTGGACAAAAACTGAATTGTGCCTCCGTTA
>CAYHDD010000135.1:0-7309 GCA_964355195.1 uncultured Rhodoferax sp.
GAACCACCGACTTCATTTTTGCAGCATTCTCTGAGGAATTCGGCCTCTTCGGAAATCTGCTGTTGATCACCGGTTTTGGCTTTCTCGTCATGCGCGGCTTGAACATCGCGTTGGAGGCGCCCACACTGTTTTCGAGATTGCTGGCCGGCAGTATCACCCTGATCTTTTCTACCTACGCCATCGTCAATATGGGCATGGTCAGTGGCCTGCTACCTGTCGTGGGCGTGCCTCTGCCATTCATCAGCTACGGCGGCACCGCCATGGTCACGCTGGGGATGGGCCTGGGCATACTGATGTCCATCGCCAGGTCGAAGCGCTTGGTGCAGTCGTGACTTCCTCGAAACGGGGTGTTTGAATTCCCCCTTGCGGGACAGACCGCAGCTACGCGAAGCGAGCCAGCTCTGTCCTCAACTAAAATGACTCATGATCTCCCACGAACCCACTATTGAACGCTTGGCAGTTGCCAAATCGCTGCTGCTCGAACCGTTTGGGCTCGATGAATCCCATCTGACAGGTGCCCTCAACGAGATCAGGGCACACCGGGTCAACGAGGCAGATCTATATTTCCAGTACACCCGATCAGAAGCCTGGAGTCTGGAAGAAGGCATAGTCAAGACCGGCTCATTCAGCATTGATCAGGGTGTCGGCGTGCGGGCGGTCAGCGGAGAAAAGACAGCATTTGCCTATTCAGACGATATTTCGGCGAGTTCGTTGATGGACGCAGCTCGCACTGTGCGCAGCATTGCCCGCGTTGTGCAAAGTGGTCGCCTCAAGGTCCACCGGCCCAAGATCTCCTGGGCGCGTTCCCTTTATCCGGGATTGGATCCCATCACTAGCCTGGACAGTGCCAGCAAGGTTCGCTTGCTCGGCGCAGTAGAGCGTCTGGCGCGTGCCAAGGATCCGCGCGTGGCTCAGGTCATGGCTGGCTTGGCGAGCGAATATGACGTGGTACTGGTGGCGCGTGCCGACGGCACCTTGGCGGCTGACATTCGGCCACTGGTGCGCCTGTCGGTCACGGTGATCGCTGAACAGGTGATTGGCGGAGAGAGTCGCCGCGAGATGGGCTCGGCTGGCGGTGGCGGGCGCTTTGGCTTTGGCTATTTTGACGAGGCGCAGATTTCCGAGTATGTGGACCAGGCGGTCAATGCAGCACTCACCAACCTGGAGGCGCGCCCTGCACCGGCTGGTGAGATGACGGTGGTTCTTGGTCCGGGTTGGCCTGGCATTTTGTTGCATGAGGCCATTGGTCATGGTCTTGAGGGCGATTTCAACCGCAAGGGCTCGAGCGCTTTCAGCGGCCGCATTGGCCAACGCGTGGCTGCCAAGGGCGTCACGGTGCTGGACGATGGCACCCTGGCGGATCGACGCGGTTCGCTGAACGTCGATGATGAGGGCAACACAAGCCAGCGCAACGTACTGATTGAAGATGGGGTTCTCAGGGCGTACATGCAAGATGCCATGAACGCCCGTCTGATGGGTGTCACCGTGACAGGCAATGCGCGGCGCGAAAGCTACGCTTCGGTGCCCATGCCTCGTATGACCAACACGTACATGCTAGGCGGCGACAAAGATCCCCAGGAAATCATCGCCAGCATCAAACACGGCCTGTATGCCAGTAATTTTGGCGGCGGTCAGGTGGATATCACATCCGGCAAATTTGTTTTTTCAGCGAGCGAAGCGTTCTGGGTGGAAAACGGGAAGATTCTGTACCCGGTGAAGGGCGCCACCATCGTCGGCAACGGTCCTGACGCGCTGACACGGGTCAGCATGATTGGCAACGACATGAAGCTTGACAGCGGTGTAGGCACCTGCGGCAAGGAAGGTCAGAGCGTGCCGGTCGGCGTGGGACAGCCGACACTACGTATCGATGGCCTGACAGTAGGCGGCACTGCCTGAGCGCATTGAACTGTGCTAAAGTCAAAGCCATGTGGTCAGCACCCTCCTTTTTTGCATACTTTTGGTTCTCAAACGCCAGCGGCGGTGGAGAGTTCTGAACGTACCTAGAAAATAGCGTCCTGATCTTCCAAGAACCGCCGGCAACCCTGGCGGTTTTTTTATGTCTGCCTGATTTCGTTTTGATTAACTGAGGAAGTTCCCGATGAATGCTAAAGCAACTAGCGCCACCACAGATACCTGGTATGGACAGGCGCACGCCTTCACCAGTGATCGCACTGGTCCAACCGACGATCAGCGCATCAAGGACATCACTGTGTTGCCACCGCCAGAGCATTTGATCCGTTTCTTTCCCATCAAAGGGACGGCCTCCGAGTCGTTGATTGGAAACACGCGCCAACGTATTCATAGGATCATGACCGGCCAGGATGATCGGCTGCTGGTCGTCATAGGCCCCTGTTCCATCCATGACCCCGCGGCTGCGCTGGACTATGCCTGCCGACTCAAGGCGCAGCGTGACAAGTACACAGGTACGCTGGAAATTGTGATGCGTGTGTATTTTGAGAAACCCAGGACCACGGTCGGCTGGAAAGGTTTGATCAACGACCCCTACCTGGATGAGACTTTCCGCATCGACGAAGGCCTGCGCATGGCGCGCCAGTTGCTGATCGAAATCAACCGCCTGGGCTTGCCTGCCGGCAGTGAATTTCTGGACGTTATTTCTCCCCAGTATCTGGGCGACTTGATCTCTTGGGGTGCAATTGGGGCGCGCACCACCGAAAGCCAGGTTCACCGTGAGCTCGCCTCAGGCTTGTCGGCACCGATTGGCTTCAAGAATGGCACCGACGGCAACATCAAGATCGCGACCGACGCCATCCAGGCAGCGGCGAGGGGCCATCACTTTCTGTCAGTTCACAAGAATGGGCAGGTGGCCATCGTGCAAACCAATGGCAACCCGGACTGCCATGTCATCCTGCGCGGTGGGCGCACGCCCAACTACGATGCTGCCAGTGTGGCGGCAGCCTGCAAAGACCTGGTGGCGGCCAAGCTGCCACCCAAGCTGATGGTGGACTGTAGTCATGCCAACAGCAGCAAACGCCATGAAAAGCAGCTCGACGTTGCGCGTGACATTGCCGGGCAAGTCACTGCTGGCTTGAACCAAGTATTCGGTGTCATGGTGGAAAGCCATTTGCACGCCGGCGCGCAGAAGTTTGCAGCCGGCAAGGACAATTCGGCGAAACTCGAATATGGCAAGAGCATCACTGATGCCTGCCTCGGTTGGGACGACTCGCTGGTAGCGCTGGCGCTGCTCTCGGGCGCAGTGCAAGCGCGCCGCAAGAGCTAGTGCTGCGCCAGCGCGCGTAGCAATTTCTGGTGAATTCCACCGAAACCACCGTTGCTCATGCAAAGGATGTGATCGCCGGGCTTCGCGTGCAGCACCAGTTGGCAAACCAAGGCGTCAATGTTGTCGACCACCTGCGCCTTTGCACCCATGCTGGCGAGGACTTCATGCGCATCCCAGCTCAGGCCACCGCTGTGGCAAAAGGCCAGGTCAGCCTGTTCCAGACTCCAGGCGAGCTGGGCCTTCATCGTGCCGAGCTTCATCGTGTTGGAGCGAGGCTCGAAGACCGCCAGGATACGCTCGCCCAGTGCCGCCTTACGACGCAGCCCGTCAATCGTCGTTCGAAACGCCGTGGGATGGTGAGCAAAGTCATCATAGACCGTGATAGCGGCACCAGCCCGCTCCACCTTACCGCAAACTTCCATGCGACGCTTGACATTTCCGAAGGACGCCAATGCCTTCGCGGCCAGCGATGGTGCAACGCCCGCATGCTCTGCAGCCGCCACAGCCGCCAGCGCATTGAGCTGATTGTGCACACCAGTGAGCGCCCACTCCACTCGGCCAAGCGAAAGGCCCTGGAAAAGTACTTCAAATGCGTCAGGTTCGCCGTGCGCTGTGAAGTCGCTCACAGCGGCACCAAAACTGCGCACCTCGCTCCAGCAACCCATGTGCAACACGCGCGTTAGACTTTCCTCCAGACCATTGACCAACACCCGCCCGCCAGCGGGAACCGTGCGCAACAGGTGATGAAACTGACGCTCAATGGCAGCCAGGTTGTCAAAGATGTCTGCGTGATCAAATTCGAGATTGTTGAGCACCGCCGTGCGCGGGCGGTAGTGAACGAATTTGCTGCGCTTGTCGAAAAAGGCTGTGTCATATTCGTCGGCCTCAATCACGAAGCACTTGCCCTTGCCCAGTTTCGCCGACACGCCAAAATTCAGGGGCACACCACCCACCAAAAAGCCTGGCTGCAAGCCCGCGTGCTCCAGTATCCAGGCAACCATGGCCGTCGTGGTCGTCTTGCCATGAGTACCCGCGACGGCAATAACGTGACGCCCGCGCAGCACGTGCTCGGCGAGCCATTGCGGGCCACTGGTGTAGTCCAGTCCGCCGTCCAGCACGGCTTCCATCAAGGGAAATTTAGGGCTGCCGTCAGGCAAGCGCGCACGGCTGACGACATTGCCCACGACGAACATGTCTGGCTTCAGCGCCACTTGATTAGCGCCGAAGCCTTCAATCAAATCGATGCCCAAGACGCGCAACTGCTCGCTCATCGGTGGGTAAACACCGACGTCGCAACCCGTAACCTTGTGTCCTGCCTCACGCGCCAGCGCCGCCAAGCCCCCCATGAAGGTACCGCAAATGCCAAGAATGTGAATGTGCATGTTTCGATTCTAGGTCGTCCCGCGCGGAGCAAAATGGAGCACCATGAACAGCGCCAAAGCAGCAATTTCAGCGACCGCAGCACGTCTGATAGTGGAAAGTGGCCTCGAATACGGTGCTGCCAAGCGACAGGCGATCAAACAGTTGGGGCTGCCAGCGCGCAGCGCCTTGCCGAACAACGATGAATTGGAAGATGCCGTCCTCGAACACATCGCGCTTTTTTGCGCCGACACGCAATCGTCAGAATTGCTTGCGCTGCGGCGCCTGGCGCTGGTCTGGATGGAGCGCATGGCTGCATTTTGTCCTTATCTCGCTGGCGCGGTGTGGCACGGCAGCGCCACGCGGCTGACGGATGTTTACCTGCATTTGTTTTGTGATGACTCCAAGTCTGCCGAGCTGTCCCTGATCGATCACCGAACAAACTATGTGGCGCGCAGCACACCCGGTCGCAGGGGTGAGTCCGTGCCAACACTCAGCGTGCACGCCTTTTGCCCGGACTTGAATGAAGAAATCGGTGTCCATCTTCTGATTCATGACCGCGACGCCATTCGCGGCGCGCTGCGACAGGATGCCAGAGGACGCCGACCGTATGGGGATCTGGCTGCCGTTCAGCGTTTGGTGCATGATCGGCTACCATGAATGACTCCATTGCAAGCTCCAAGGTCGCACAAAGCGCTTCGCCTGGTCGGCGAAGCTGGCTGCTCAGAGGCATGGTTGGTGCCGCCACTTTGGGTGGGTTCAGCTTGGCCTGGCACACTTATCGTCCCGCGCACAGACCGCAAACCGTGGAATCTTCTTTCTGGGAACTTGAATTTCCCACACCAACAGGTCAGCGCTTGCGCCTTGACGCGCTTCGAGGCAAACCCTTGGTGTTGAACTTCTGGGCCACATGGTGTCCACCCTGCATTGAAGAATTACCGCTATTAAGCAGTTTTTATCGCGAACAATCTGCCAACAACTGGCAAGTTCTCGGTCTTGCGATTGACGACAGAGACGCTGTGCAACGATTTCTGGCACAAAATCCGGTCGTATTTCCGGTGGTCATGGGAGGCGCAGGCGGGCTCGCAATGAGCAAGTCTCTGGGTAACTCGAACGGGGCATTGCCATACACCGTCGTCATTAATCCGATCGGCCAAATTGTTCAACGTAAAATGGGCCGACTTAGCACCCATGATTTGCGCGCATGGGCCTCTACAATTTAGGACTACGAGTCCATGTCTGGCCATCATGCACCCCCAAACATGCTTTGGGCGACACGTGCACAAATCCTAATAGCTGTATATTTAGAGTAAAATGGCGATAGAAACACCATACTTAACATTAAATGGCGTGATTTTGACGACAAGTCACTGCAAATCGTTGGAGACGACATGGATCTAAGAAAATTGAAGACCTTGATTGACCTGGTGTCAGACTCCAATGTGTCGGAGCTCGAGATCACCGAAGCCGAGGGCAAAATTCGCATCGTCAAAGCCAGTCACACGGTGAATCAGGTCGTTGTAGCACCACCCCTGTCGACTGCGCCCACAAACACAGCGACCCATCTTACTGCGCCGACGGAGGTCGCTGTCCCCTTGCCCATAGTGGTAAGCCACGGCGTCAAGTCCCCCATGGTTGGTACCTTCTACCGCTCATCCTCTCCCGGTGCAAGGTCATTTGTAGAAATTGGCGACTCCATCAAGGCCGGCCAGACGGTGTGCATCATCGAAGCCATGAAGATTCTTAACGAAATCGAGTCCGACAAGTCTGGCGTCGTGACGCAGATTCACTGCGAGAACGGGCAAGCTGTCGAATACGGGCAAGTCTTGTTCACAATCGAGTAAGGCTCAGTCTCACAGCAGTCCTTATGTTCAAAAAGATTCTGGTCGCCAATCGGGGCGAAATCGCCCTCCGCATTCAGCGCGCTTGTCGCGAGCTCGGTGTCCGTGCCGTCATGGTCTACTCCGAAGCTGATCGCGAGGCCAAGTACGTCAAGCTAGCTGAGGAAGCGGTTTGTATCGGACCGGCTCAGTCGACACTGAGCTATCTGAGTATGCCGGCCATTATTTCTGCTGCAGAGGTCACTGACGCCGAAGCGATTCATCCGGGCTACGGGTTCTTGAGCGAAAACGCCGACTTCGCCGAGCGCGTCGAGAAGAGTGGCTTTCAGTTTATCGGCCCGACACCTGAGTCGATTCGCTTGATGGGTGACAAGGTGTCAGCAAAGCAGGCGATGATCAAAGCTGGCGTACCCTGTGTACCGGGTTCGGAGGGCGAACTACCTGAAGATCCTGCCCTGGTTCGGAGCATCGCCAAGGCAGTTGGCTACCCTGTCATCATCAAAGCCGCTGGCGGTGGCGGTGGGCGCGGTATGCGCGTGGTTCATACCGAAGCGGCTCTGATCAACGCGGTCACCATGACACGCGCCGAAGCGGGTTCGGCATTTGACAATCCGGCGGTCTATCTCGAAAAGTTTCTGCAAAACCCCAGACATATCGAGATCCAGGTGCTGGCAGACAAATACAAGAACGCGGTTTACCTGGGCGAGCGCGATTGCTCGATGCAGCGCAGGCATCAGAAAATTGTCGAAGAAGCGCCGGCACCAGGTATTGCGCGCAAACTCATTGAGCGATTGGGCGATCGTTGCGCCGCCGCGTGCAAGAAGATCGGTTATCGAGGCGCCGGGACTTTCGAGTTTCTCTACGAAGACGG
>CAYHDD010000136.1:0-7308 GCA_964355195.1 uncultured Rhodoferax sp.
GAGCTGGGCTCCCACAGCCATGGACCTCGCAGTGACATGGATCTTCTCATGCTGCAGTGCCAGTCAGCGCATCAGTCCGGCGATCACCGCCTGTTCAACATTGGGGGTTCACTCCATTCATCCGTGGTATCGTCATCGTAATGGTGCCTTCCCCGGTTTTGCAGGAGATTAGTATCCCATGAGTCTCAAACAAAATATCCAATTCTGTACCAGCAAGGACGGTGTGCGGTTGGCTGTCGCATCGACCGGCAGCGGCCCGCCCTTGGTGCGCGTGTTCAATTGGCTGACGGATGTCGAGAAGGACCTGACTAGTGTGGTGAACCGGCACTGGATCACCGAACTCAGCCGTGACTATGGCTACGTGCGATACGACTCCCGTGGCTGCGGCTTTTCCGACCGGAACATCGAGCGCATGTCCTTGGACGCCTGGGTTGAGGACCTGGAAGCGGTCATCGACGCGATGCAGCTGGAACGGGTGCCGCTGCTTGGCATCTCGCAGGGCGCTGCAGTGGCGATCACCTATGCGGTGCGCCATCCGGAGCGGGTCAGCCAACTCGTGCTTTATGGCGGATTCGCGCGCGGTCTGCTCGTGCGCGACTCCTCGCCCCAGGCTGTCGAATGGACCCAGGGCCTGCTGAAGGCGGCAGAAATCGGCTGGGGCGCCGACGACCCCAATTTCCGTCAGGTCTTCGTCCACCGCATGTTCCGTGAGGCCACCACCGAACAGCTGCGCGCGTTCGACGAGGCTCAGCGCCACACGATTTCCGGTGTCAACGCCGCGCGCTTTCTGAAGGTCGGCTTCGACGTCGATATCCAGGATCTGGCGCGCCAGGTGCGTTGCCCGGTGCTGGTGGCCCACACGCGGGACGATCAGTTGGCGCCGTTCAGCGAAGGCTTGCTGCTGGCCTCGCTGATCCCGGATGCCAGATTCGTGGCGCTCGATGGCAGCAACCACATTCCGTGGGAGTCCGACCCGGCGTGGCCGCAGTTTCTGGCGGAGCTCCGTGCGTTTCTGCCAGCTGTTCCCTCTAGGCGGCCGCGCACGGCCGATGGGGCAGCCGCGCCCAGCATCCTGACACCTCGACAACTCCAGATTCTGAGGGCTGTGGCGCAGGGGCAGACCGCCAAGCAGATTGCCCGCGCATTGGATCTGAGCCCACGGACCGTCGAGATGCATGTCGCCAGAGTCCTGGCAACCTTGCAATGCAGCAGTCGTGCGGAGGCCGTGCACAAGGCCAACGAGGCCGGCTTGCTGGTCTGAAGTCGTCTGCTGCGGTAGGCGCTACTACCGTAATCGCCGGGATCGATAGTAGTAATTCAACGACTGTCGTTGTCACTTGGCGAGCGCGACACTGCTGTCGTGCCGCCGAAATAGACGATAAACCGCAGGGTCCATTCAGCATCGGAGCACATACCTCTGGGCCCAGTGTTTCCACTGGTTCGAGTTTGATCAATCACGAAAGAAAATTATGAAACGTACATCAGTATTTACATGGATTTCCGGTGCGACACTCGCGTTTTTTCTGGCAGGCACGGCGTTGGCTGCGATCCAGGAAGAAGCCGTCACCTACAAGGATGGCGATACCGTATTAAAGGGCTTCGTCGTCTATGACGACGCCAGCGTGGCGAAGCGCCCCGGCATCATCGTTGTGCCGACATGGTGGGGCATTAACAAGCACATGCACGACGAGGCGCGCTTGTACGCCAGCGCGGGATACACGGCGTTTATTGCTGACATGATTGGCGTAGGCCAGAGCCCGGACAACCCCAAAGAGGCAGGCGCGTTGATGATGCCCATGCGCAAGAACCCCGCGGCGATGCTTTCACGCTTCAATGCTGCGAAGGGAGTGCTTTCAAAGCAGATGACCGTGGATGTATCAAGAATCGGCGCTGCCGGCTATTCGGTAGGCGGTGCGTTTGCGCTTGACGCGGCTCGTGCGGGCTCCGACCTCAAAGGCATCGCGGGGTTTTACGTCGGCATGCTCCCGAGCACGCTGACGGCAACCGATGCCGGAAAGATTACGTCAAGACTTCTAATCATGAATGGAGGCGCCGATCCGCTCATCAAGTCGGATGTGGTCGATGCGTTCAAGAAGGAGATGACCGACGCCAACGTTGATCTTCATTACATCAGCTACCCCGGTGCGCGGCACTCGTACACCGATCCGGATGCCACCGAGAAGGGCAAGCAGTTCAACATTCCCTTCGCGTATGACGCCGAAGCGACGTCGCTGTCCAGGGCAGAGGCATTGAAGTTCTTCGGCGAAGTCTTCAAATAGGATGTCTCCCTAATGCGGGAGAAAGGGCCGCCTTATGACGGACCACTTCTAAACACGCTCCCGGCACCGACAGGTGTGCCGCTGGAGCGCCTTCAACGCTCAAGTGCATAGGTGCCACGTCAGCTTCGTGGCGGCGACTTCCTCACTGTGGATGTCACTTCAGGACACGTTGAAGTCCGCCATGAAAAGCTTTTGACGGGCAATGAATTGGGGAACCCGTAAGCTGGCTGTCGTGTGCGACTCTTAAGTGTCTTGAAGCGCCGTCCGAGCGAAAAAGTCCCCAACGCCCTGGCCACTGGCTCTTGAGACACTCAAGCGACATTCGGCTTTCCGATCTGGTCGCCGCAAACCGATCGCTCAATGTAACGACGATTTCGGCACAGCTATTTTGGGGATCGACGATCACCGTAGTTCAGCGGCTTCAGTTCTGATTCTTGACAAGGGGTTGTGGACCAATCATGTATTCACGAACCAGTTCACGAGCACGGTGCAGGCGGCTCTTGATGGCGCCCGGCTGTTCGCCAAGACGCTCGGCGATCTCCGCGATGGTCAACTCCTCGAAGTCGCGCAGCAGCACTACTTCAAGGTAGTGGGCGGGCAGCGATTCGAGCGCAGCGGCCAGGTCGATACGCAGATCGTTGTCGCTTTTGCTGGCGAGTTGGTGCTCCGCCAAATCTTCATCCAGCGGTTCGTGGCGGAACATGGCCCGCTCCAGCTTTCGGCATTCGCGCTTGATGACGGTAAAAAGCCAGGACGAGAAAGCGGCGGCGGCCTTGAGCCCGTGAACCTTGCGGGAGATGACCAGCAGCGACTCCTGGACGGCATCGTCCACGTCACTGACCTGGCAATGCCTGCGGGCATATCTGCGTGCGTCAGATTGGCAGACAGCGAGCAAGCGCCCGATGGCGGCGGGATCGCCCGTTTGTGCGGCGCAGATCAGGCTGTCCCGTTCAATCCCGCTGACCGCCATGGCTCAGGCCCCTTTGTTCAATTTTCTGCCGACCATCGCGCACATCGGGCAAAAGCCAAACAAGCCGGTCACGGACAGAATGGCACCCATGGCACCGGCGCCTATTGCCAGCGGTGAGCCGCCCCAATTCATGGCGGCAAAACCCAGGGCCATCAGGCCCATGACAACCCGAAGAACCCGTTCCCAGTTGGGGAGATTTTTGACGTAGAACATGTTGATTTCCTTTGATCCATTGGTTTGTGAGGACAGCCCTCAGACACTAAGAGGGGGCGGCGGTCCGAAATGGTTCGCAGGAAATGAAATTAACATGGTCGATGCTGGGCGGGTACTAAATTTCTGCCGATACGCGGATGGACTTTGAGAGCTCTTCAAAACTATCGAACACAAAATCACAGTCGCTGTGCGGTGTGGGGTCAGGCGGCCCCTCATGGCCCCACTCCAGCGGCCTGCGAACGAAAGCAGTTTTGTAGCCACAAGCTCTGGCGGCATTGAGGTCGAAGTTGTGGCAGGCGACCATCAGGATGCTTGATGGTTCAACTGCCAGCCATTTCGATGCTTGCTGGTAGGCGCGGGGATCGGGTTTGTAGAACCCAAGTGCCTCGCAAGAAATCACGGCGTCCCAGCTTATGCCGTTGAGCCGAGACACGTCCACCACCAGCGACAGCGGCAGCATGGTGAAGGAGACAACCGGACAACACTCTCTGATCTCACGCAGAGAAGGAGCGAAGTCGCCCCAAGCCGAGAGCGTGTGCCAGGTTCCCGCGATCTTCTTGCGATCCTCTTCCGAAAACATGATTAATCCGTTGGACTTGAAGACCTCGTCCAACACGCCAAAGTGAACATCGTCCATGTTGAAGCTGGGTTGCACTTGCCCGACGATGCCCTTCATGGCAAGGCGCCGATATTGATTGGTGATCGTTGCCCAGTCCCTCTGCACACCATACATTTCGCCGATGGCGGCGAAAGTGTTCTTGATACCCGAATGCCAGTCCAGGACGGTGCCTCCGGTGTCAAACGCGATGGCTTTAAATCTCATATGAAATCCTCACGTTACGCGGATTCAGAACCGGGTGGTCAGCGTCGTTAACCAGGCAGGCGAGTGATCAACCAGCCACGATTCGACCGGCTTGTCGACTCCTGTGAGAATCATGGCAGCCAGAGCGATCATGATAATACCCAGCAGCATCTTGCCGGTCTTTCCCGCTTGCATGAGTCGGCCGCGCATCTTCATCATGGCGCTGCGGCTGACATAGGCGAGCGCAACGACTGGCAGCGCCGCACCAATGCCAAAGACACCCATCAGCAGAGCCACTTGCGGTAGCTGCGATCCTTGACTGGCGAGCACCACTGCCGCTCCCAGGGTTGGCCCGACGCAGGGGCTCCACACGACGCCCAGCACGAGGCCAATAGCGAACTGACCCCCAAGGCCATCCAGCTTCATGCGCGAGATCAGGTTGTTGCCGGCATCCCCGATGCCGGAGGTGGCAGAGGCGAAGCGTTGCTGCAAGCTTGCCGACATCAGGACGAGCCCGAGCAAGCCGAGGATGGCCGCACCGACATTGCGAAAAATCGACGTGTCAAGACCCAGCGATGAACCTGCCCACGCGAGTGCCGTGCCGATCAGGGCGTAGGAAATGGCAAGACCCCCGGCTAACGCCAAGGGCGCCCGTGGGTGGGCGTTGACCGCTGATCCCAAAAGAATCGGGATGATGGGGAGCACGCAGGGCGAGAGTGTCGAGAGTAGCCCCGCCAGCAAGCCGAAGCCGTAGGAGCCGAGTCCGAACTCCATCAGTTGAGCGTCTTCTTGATCAGTCCTTCGATGCCGACTGGGGTGGTGTCGCCGACCGAACGTCCGACTTCCTTCGCGCCCTTGAAGGCCACCAGTGTGCTTTGCATGCCGACCTTGAATGTCTTGAGCTCCGCCTTGTTAGTGTCGAAGTCGATCGTCATCAGGGTCACGTCCTTGTAAGCTGGCTGCTTCATGAGGCCGTCGATGATGGGTTTCTGTGCTCTGCAGGTCGGGCACCAAGTGGCGCTGATATCCAGGACGACGGCTTTGCCAGAGGCGGTCATGGAGTCAAAGTCCTTTTGGTTAAATGGTTTGATTTCTCCGGCCATCGCCAAGGACATCAGCGAAGAGAGGGCGATAAGGAGGGTTGTTTTTGCGAATTTCATGTGAAGGCTCCTGAAAGTGAGTAGTGAAGTGGGAAGTAGTTAGCGGGACGGCTTGAAAGACTTTTGCTGAATTTGAAGGTAGGCCACGAGCCCTGCGAGCTCCTTTGAGTTCCACGGCAGGGGCTTGGCGGCCATCGGCACGACCATGCAAGCTTGAATCATCTCATCCAGATAGACCGTCTTTCGGCCCAATTGTTCCTTGGCCATGGAAACGGTGTGCGGATAGGGTTTTGCGAAACTGTCCGAGTAAGCGCCGTGGTTGGCGTGGCAACTGGAACAAGCCATGCCGTTAGTGGACAACTTGGTGTCCGTGAAGAGCTTCTCGCCGAACTTGGTGTCTCCGGCAATCGTCTTGTAGCCTGCCGGACGGGTGGTTTGGGTACCGGCGTCAACCGCGGCGAAAGCCGGAGGCGCTGAAAGGGCAAGAGCAGCGATCAACGCGCTGAGCAAGGCAAAGATGGGTTGGGGCACGGCGATCCTTTTAAGTTGAGTCCGCACTAAGAGGCGACGATCCGTCAAAACGGTTCGCGGTATCGCAAATATTTATTTTTGAAGATGCGAACCCGATTGCCGATCAAGTCGCTCTTAGTCTGCGAGGAATCGCCTCACAAGGTCCCATCAACCGAACCATCCAGGAAAACCCAATGAACACATCTTTGAAAATGGCCTCGCTCATCGCTCTGACGGCTGCAACACTTGCATTGCCTGCCGCCGCCCAGGACACAAAAGATCCGATGAAGTGTCAGCCCAAGCAGGGCATGGCCAAGTGCGGCTCGAAATGCAAAGCGAAATGCGCCAGCAAATGCGGCGCCAAGTCCAAGTGCTCCACCAAGAAATGCGCCGCCAAAAAATGTGCGCCCAAATGTGCACCGAAGTGCGGTCCAAAGTGCGCTCCGAAATGTGCCCCCAAATGCGCGCCAAAGAACTGATGGGAGTGGGCTGCAACCGGCGATCACCGCCAGCAAGGGGGGCGACGGCGCAAGTCGCGGGTTTGCGGCTGCTTGAAACTTACGCCGGATTGGCCCGGCGTGGCGAGCATCTTTTGGGGCAGATCCTTGGCGGCGATCTGCCGCGCCAATGGCGGCATTACCCGGAGGATGATGCGACAGACCAAGGGACTGGGTTTCAGTGGTTCTACCACTCGCATTCGCCAGAAGATCGGCCAGGGGCGTTTGAGCATGGACACATCCATCTGTTTGCAAGGCGAAAGCTGTGGTCGCGCCGGCTGCGCTCGGGCCGTGAGATTGAATTTGCCAGTCTTGCGGATGATCCAACCCGGCAGGTCAACACGTGCCACCTGATCGGAATCGGATTGGATGCCAAGGGCATTCCCATCTCTCTTTTCACCGTCAACAGCTGGGTGACAGGCGACTTGATGCTTTCGGCCTCAACTACCGCGTTGCTGTTGGAGCAATTGACTCTCGATACTGGCAATGATGATGTCGATGCGGTGATCGAATACGTCGTTCGGCTTTACCAAAATGAGATTCGGGACTTGCTGGTTCGACGCGATGCGCTGCTGTATCAGAAACGATCGCCAGGCTTGCTTTCTGATGAGAGCGTTGAAGTGCTCTCTGAGCTTGCCATCAATGTGGATCGGAAGATAGCAGGCGAGTGAATTACTGTAATTGAACTTCCATCAAGCTGCCCGTCGTGGTCGGCCGGTTACGCTGCACTAGAGCCGGCCAAGTCAAGGAAAACGAACCCGTAATCTGTGCGACCGCTTTGGCATCCAGCACCAGGGCCGCGAACAGCCGGTCCTCAAGATCGTTGCCGTCGGCTTGGGGCACCCAACCGACCGACAACCGAAAATTTGACTGTCTGCAAAGGAGCACGACGCCATTCGGTTGTGCAACATGGCTGGTGATGGCAGCATAATTGAAT
>CAYHDD010000137.1:0-7298 GCA_964355195.1 uncultured Rhodoferax sp.
ATCGCCACCGACTTGAAGGGCTGGCCGGCAAAGCGGCTGGCAAAGTGCTCGCTCCAACCCCCTTGCACATCGAAGCCGCAATTGGCCGGTCGCAGTGGCGCCACCGCGACGCCGTGCGCCTCCAGCCAGGGCACCCAAGCGCCGTCCGAACCCAGGCGCGCCCAGCTGCCACCACCGAGAGCCAGCAGCGCTGCATCAGCGCTCGCCTGGAGCGTGCCCAGCGAGCTCTCGAACTCCAGGCTAACACCGGGCCCGCCTGACGCGACAGCGCCGCTGACGCCGCGCCAGCGCTGGCGCATGTGAAACTGCACCGCTGGTCCACCCGCCGGATGGCGCAAACGGCGCAGCCATGCACGTAGCAGTGGTGCCGCTTTCATGTCGACCGGAAAGACCCGCCCCGAGCTGCCCACGAAGGTCGCCACGCCCAGTCCGTTGGCCCAATCGCACACCGACTGCGCGCCAAAATCGTTCAGCATGCCGCCAATCTGCTGCTGGCGCCTGCCGTAGCGCGTCGCAAAAATCGCCGCCGGCTCCGAATGCGTCAGATTCAAGCCCCCCTTGCCGGCCAGCAGAAACTTGCGCCCGACCGACGGCATGGCGTCAAACACATGCACTTCCAGACCAGCATTCGACAGCACCTCCGCTGCCATCAAACCGGCTGGACCGGCCCCCACCACCAATACCTTCTTCATAAGCCCTGCTCCAATTCCAATAGTTCGCCCTGTGCGGTGAGGAAGGCCGCCCGGACCACCTCACCGGGATAAATCGCCTGCACCGCAGCGCGATAGCCATGTAGTTGACCCAGCAGTTCGGTTTGCTCCATCGGCGAATGCGCCGACTTGTAGTCCAGCACCCACCATTCACCAGCGTGCACGCCATCACGGCGCTGCACCAAACGGTCCAGCTGGCAGTATTGACCGCCGTGATGCACGCCGACTTCATTGCCGGCCCAGGCGATAAGGTCCGGATCCCAGGCCCAGGCACCTGCACCTTGCAGGATGCGCCGGGCCATGCTCGCCGCCAGCAGCGCCTGATCTGGCGTGAGCTCGAATTGACGCGCCAGCGCCAGCGCCTTTGCATCCCGTGCATCACCCCACTCCAGCAAGCGGTGCATGGCCTGCCCAACGCGCGCGCTCGCTCCGGCGCCCTCACGTGGCGCTTCGGCAGCCCTCGTCCGGGGCGGTGCCGCAGGGAGCACGGGGAGCTCAAAACGTGCTGCCTCTGAGATCGTCGCGATCAAGGTCGATGCCGTCCCCACTCCCTGAGAAACGATGCTGGCTTCGGTCAACATTTCGGTGGCCAGCAAGCGCTGCCACCAACTGCGCTGCGCCGCACGGTGCGGTACCACGCTGGAGACGACAAGCGTCTCGCGCGAGCGTGTCAACGCCACGTACAAGGCATTGAGCTCCTCCTGGCGCCTGGCCAACTGCTCGGCTTCAAGGGTCGCAGCTGCGCACTGCGGCGGCTGGCTCTCGCTTGCCAGAAAGACGAAGCGCCTCGGCCATGCCGCCTCGCCCGGCCAATCGACCAGCACCGTCATGGTCTCGCTGCGCTGCGTCGAAGCGTCGGTATCGAGCAGCAACACGGTGTTGGCCTCCAGACCTTTTGCGCCGTGGATGGTGAGCAGGCGCAGCGCCTGCGGGTTGACCGCCGCTGGCGCACGCACGCCACCGGCTCTGATGGCGCGCACCCAAGCGTAGGGCGTGGCGTAACGGCCCGACCCCAGTTGCAAGGACACCGTCAGCAAAGCGCGCAGGTTGGCGAGGACTGTGTCACGCAGCTGCGCTGGTGCCGCCACGGCAAAGCGTGCCAATACATCGCCATCCTGGTAGAGGGCCTGTAGGGCGTCGTGTGGCGGCAGGTGGTCCAGCCAGCCCTTCCAGCGCAGCAAGCAGGCACCCACCAGGCGACCATCGTCGCTGGTCTGATCGGCCTCTTGCAACACATCGAACCAGCTCAGGCCGGAGGCGATCTGCGCCAGCCGAAGCTGCACCAGAGCTTCATCGCCCATGCCGAAGAAGGGCGACTTCAGAACCCGCGCCAGCGACAAATCATTCTGGGTTGACACCAACACATCGAGCAGGGCGACAACGTCCTGCACCTCGCAACATTCGATCAGATCGGTCTTGTCACCAACCTGGGCCGCAATCTGCAAGCTCCGCAGTTCATCCTGGAGCGGCAGCAAGGCCGCGCGCCGACGTGCCAGCACCATCACGTCCGACGGCACCAGGCTGCTGTTTGCCAGGTGCTGCGCAATCCACTGCGCTGCCTGGCGCGCCTCCAGCGTGCGCAGGGTTTCTTCCGGCAACTCGCGCGCGCAGACCAGGCTGTCGCGCCAGGGCGCAGTGGGCTCAACCCCATCGTCCGCTGCGCTCAAGCGCTCGGGTCTCGCAATGGCCGGCAGGCGGATCACAGCGCCAGGCAGCGCCACGCTGGTGGTGTGCTCGCGGTAGGCGCTGTAGCCATCAACTTGGAGCGCATTCAGCATGACCGCATTGACCGTCTCCACGACGGCGCGGGCGCTACGCCGGGTATGGTCGCAACTCAGCAGGTCACCGCCCAGGCCGTCGCGCACAAACGCTTGCGCGGCCTTGAAGACCTGCGGTTCAGCACGCCGGAAGCGGTAAATGCTTTGCTTGGGGTCTCCCACGATGAACACGCTGGGTGCCGACCCGCCAGCGCCCGCATAGGCACCCAGCCATGAGCGCAGCGCCTGCCACTGCAATGGGTTGGTGTCCTGAAACTCGTCGATCAGCAAGTGCTTGACCTGCGCATCCAGACGCTGCTGAGCCCAGCCCGAGAGCACCGGGTCGGCCAGCAACACCAGAGCAGCGCGCTCAAGATCGTTCATGTCGATCCAGCCACGCTCTCGTTTGAGCGTTGCGTAATCGCGCAACAGCAGACGCTGCAGGCACGCCATGCGGCGCTGGTACAACCAGGCCTGATGCTGTTGGCAAGCCGCTCTGAGCTCCAGCACGAACGCCTGTGCCTGGCGCACCAGATCAATACGGACAATCTTTTCGCTGAACTTGCGCGGCGTGCCCTTTTCGGTCAGAAGCGCGTCGAACACTGCGGGCAAGTTGGCGGCTGCCAACGCCCTGTCCAGTTCCACCCCTTTGGCTGAGAAGGTTTTGGCGTCGGCCTGGCCCAGAGCCCGGGCCGCCCCCTGTAGCAACTGCGCCCCCATCGACGGTCGGCTCAGAAAGTCTTGCGGCGTCGACCACGCGGCAAACTCGGGGAAGAGTGCCGAAAAGTGTTGAACCGACTGCTCCACGACGCCGTGCGCGTCTGCCAGTAGAAACTCGGTGCGTTTGTCGAGCGCGCTCTGCAAGGCCTTTTCGGTCTGCGCGCGACCATGCTCAAAGACCAGCGCCTCAAAATCAGCCTTGGCCGGCGCGTCGCCCAGCAACGTGGCATAGAAGCGCCGCCAGACCAGCAGCTTGGCGCTGGCGTCGTCTTCCAGCAACTCGTAGTTGGCAGGTAGCTCCAGTTGCTCCAGCAGCGCCAACGGGGCGGTACGCAACAGTGCGGCAAACCAGCCGTGGAAGGTACGCACCTGCACCTGACGCCCGCTCGCCAGCAACTGCGCGTACAGCTCGGACAGCCGCTCTGCCTGCAACGCGCCGGTCTGCGCATCATCGACCCTGAGTCCGCGCAGGCGCAGCTCCGCCAGCAACGTCTCGGGCTTGGCACCGGCAAACTCGGCCAACCATTGGTAGAGGCGCTCGCGCATCTCGGCGGCTGCGCGCCGTGTGAAGGTGATCGCCAGAATTTCCTGCGGCAGGGCGCCATCGAGCAGCGCACGCACGATGCGCGACACCAGGACCCAGGTCTTGCCAGCACCGGCACAGGCTTCCACCGCCAGGCTGCGCGCAGGGTCGCAGGCGAGCGCGTAGAAGCTCTCTGCGCTGACGCTCTGTCCGTTGTGTTCGTAGGCGGCTTTCATGGCAGCGTCCAGAAGTCTTTGCGGCACAGACCACGTGCCACGCAGAATTCGCAGGCCTTGCCCGCGCCCAGAGCCCACAGTGCCGCGCCCTGGGCAATGCGCGCCAGATCGGTCGCAATCCCCTCCAGAAGCTCGTCGCGCAGGGCCACAATGTCGCTCTGCTCGTAAGCCTTGCTGCCCTCTCTTTCACCCAGGTTCAGGTAGGTCGCCGCCAGGCGGTCGTCGCTCAGCAGGGCGGCGTAAAACGCAAGTTGGGTGTCCTCCAGCGCCGATTTGACGCGTTGCGCGGTGCTGGCCGGCGCCTCGGTCTTGTAGTCGATCACCAGCGAGCTGCCGTCGGCCAGACGATCGATGCGGTCGATCTTGCCCATCAGCGTCAAGCTTCCCAGGCGGACCTCGCGCGAAGACTCTGCCTCCATGAAGGTCGCGCCGCTGGCCTCATGCGCCGCCAGCCAGGCCAGGTAGCCACAGCGCACGCGCGGCCAGGCGGCGGCAAAGGGCAGAAATTCACTGTCAGACAAAGCCTGCTCCCGCGTCGCCTGCTGCGCTGCTGCGTTGAGCATGGCTTCGCGCGTCAAGTCGTCCACGGCCCCGGCGTCTTGCAGGCTCACATGAAAGAGTTTGAGTACGTGATGCAACCAGTTGCCAAAGTCACGCTTGTCGAGCTCGGCATCGAGTTCGTCCTGCGCTTGCAGGCGGAGCTGCCGCAAGGCAAAGAAGCGGTAAGGGCAGCGCCGCAAATCCTCGTAGGCGGTAGCCGAAAGTCGCTGCACAGTCACACGCTCGCCACGGGCCGCTGCTTTGAGACACGGCTGCTGCGCAAGCAGGCGCACCGGGCAGGGGTTTGGCGCCAGTGGCAGTCCCTGCTCCAGGCGCAAGGCCTGCACAAAACTGCTGGGCATCAGCCTCTCCCCGGCCTCGCTCTGGCGCCACAGAACATCCACATGGGCAAAGCTCAACGCCGACCGCCAGCTGGCGGCCAGCGCCAGCGCCAGTTGTTCACGCCCCGGCAAGCCCAGTACAGCGCGCTGGGCGGGCGTCCACAGTCCCGTCAGCTCAGGTGACCCCGGCAGGCTCACTTCATCGCAGCCCGCGAGCACGAGTGCCGCCAACGGCCTGCCCAGCAGTTGACTCAGAGGCAGAATGAAGACTTGGGCCGCTTCGGTCGGCGACGGTGAAAAATTTCTGCTCTCCAGTGTCTGGTTGACCCAGGCGACGAACTGGCCTTGGCTCAGGCGCTGGCTCACATCGCTGAACTCAAGCTCCGCGCCGTCGCGCAGGCGCAGTGCATCAAGCACGAGCGCACCGGCCGGGTCGTGCACCAGCGCGTCCCATTGACCGGCTGCTTGCAATGCCAGGCGCAAGTCGATCAACCAACGCACCAGCAGGCGGTCAGATTGCAGCGTTTCGCGCACGGCCTGCGCCTGCGCTCCCAGCGCGTCGCTCGCAGGAACGCGGCGCCAGTTGCGCCAGCCACACCGGCGCCAGTCGATCTCGGCGCGCCCCAGCAACAGCCGGTCAAAGACGCTCGCATGCTTCAACCAGTCCAACACCGTATCGGTGCTGGCTTCCCAGGCACTGGCACGCAGCAAGCTCATCAGCGACGCCGCAGCGCGCGTCGTGGACAGGGTCCAGCCGGCCTCATCCGTCACGCTGACCCCTTGCTGCACCAGCAGCGCGTGGACACGGCGTGTCAGCATGCGGTCCTGGGCCACCAACCCGACCGGCAATCGACCGCTCGACAAGTGCAGCAACACGCAGGCAGCAGCGCGCTGTGCCTCGTCTTCGGCGTCCCGCGCCGCGTGAAGTGCGAGTGTCGCGCCGGGAGGTTGCGCTGACGGCGTCTGCCCCGGCGGCGCCAAGGCCAGCGTCAGCACATGGGTTGGCCGGATCTGCATCAAGGCGAGATTCAGGGGTTCGACCTGCAAACCCTCCAGCAGCACCAGCAAATCAGGCTCGATGGAAAACAAGGCGTCTGTCGGGAAACTGGAGTTCGCAACCCAGGCCAGCGCAATGCGCGCCAGCGCGGCCTCCTGAGCCAGCATCGTGGTATCAAGCGTTGCCGTCAGTTGCACTGCTCGTTCGGCACCCCAGGCAACGCGCTCGGCCGGTGCCGCAGCAGCAGCCACGCGCGCCAGGCTCCAGGCAGCCTCGACCAGACGCGGCGCCAACAGGTGTTGACGCGCGCCCAGGCCGGCACGTACCAGCAGCGACATGGCTGTCAACAAGTCGCGTGCGCCATCAAGCTGCAAGTCGTCCGGGTCGGGCACGAAGGCCGCCACGCTGCTGGCCCAGGTTTGGGCGGTCTCGAAGCGTGGCAAGAAGTGCGCGGCTTGGGCACCGGCCGTACGCAGCCAGGCACTGCGCGCCGGTGCGATGAGCTGCACCAGCGGCAGCAATACAAGGGTGCGCGCCGGGTGCAGTTGTCGTTGTGAAATTTCGGCCCACAACCGCCCCATGACGCGGTCCCACTGGGCGTTGGCATGATGCATTTTTTCTATCTCGACGATAGGCGAGCGGGGGGCTTGGTTTCTGTCACAATTTCCCAACTTTAACTGCATGTCGAAAACCCACTAGGAAATTTCATGGCCAGCGAACTCATCAAACATGTTTCAGACGATTCTTTTGAAGCTGATGTCATTCAATCCACTCTGCCGGTGCTGGTGGACTACTGGGCCGAATGGTGCGGCCCCTGCAAAATGATTGCGCCGATTCTGGACGAGCTCGCCGCCAACTACGATGGCAAGCTCCAGATTGCAAAGATGAACGTTGATGAAAACCGGGACGTTCCAGCCAAGTACGGCATCCGTGGCATTCCCACTCTGATGGTGTTCAAGAACGGCCAACTGGCCGTCACCAAGGTCGGCGCCATGAGCAAAGCCCAGATGACCGCCTTCATCGATCAACAACTATCTTGACACCTTGTGGGACAGACCAAGGCTACGGGCGCGCAGCGACTGAGCTTGCTCTGTCCCCAACCGTTCTCGGATGCCGGATGCCCACCTTGCGGGACAGACCAAGGCTACGGGCGCGCAGCGACTGAGCTTGCTCTGTCCCCCACTCGAAACGGGAAATTGGTAGTTTGCATGCTGCCCCAACTCAAGGCCGGATGTTGGTAGTCCGCAACTCCGTACTAAGCCGATAATTTGCTTGGTCCATTTCCTGTCATAATCGCACCAGATCACCGGCGCTGACCGAGCGCCGGTTCGAGTTCCAAGATGAACTCCCAGAAGCGACTGCCGACGAGCCGCCTCCCTTGATCCTCCCCCCCGTATTTCGTTCAACTCCCTAGCTAAGCACTCCATGCACTTAAACGAACTCAAGGCACTGCACGTGTCGGAAGTCCTCAAGC
>CAYHDD010000138.1:0-7272 GCA_964355195.1 uncultured Rhodoferax sp.
CACACCGCACTGGCCGACCCAGCCCGCCATGCTCGAGCGGGCAATGAAAGCACCTGAGCGGCGGTAGATTTCTTCTTGCCGAAACAGTGGCAGGTGGTCATCAAACTTGGCAATGATCACCTGGGCCAAAAGACCAGCAGCGGGGATGCCTTTGTCGATAACTTGCGCTGGCATGGCCGCTGCCAGCACGGTTTGGCAGCACAGGCAGGTGTATTTGCCACGGATATGACGATGCACAAAGAATTGGGCTGGCACGCAGTCGAGCTGTTCGCTGATTTCTTCGCCGATGCGCTTCAAAGCGTGGCCCTGTGGGCACACGGCAGGTTCAATCTCGTAGTGGTGCTCAATGCGATCGAGCCCAGCAGGCAGGGCTTGGCGCTTGGCCTGGCGTTTGACTTTTGCAGGCTTCTTGGGTTCTTCGGCGCCACGGTCTTCGGCTTTAGATTCTTCGAGCAGGACGGCTTCAAGCTTGGCATCAAAGAGCTGGGCCTGAGCGCTGTCCATGCTTTCGCTCGACGACCCAAAACGCCACTGCTTGAGGCGGGCGAGCTCAAAGTTCAGGGCTTGGTTTTTGGTCTGCTCGAACTTGAGCTGCCTGCTCAGACGCTCAATGAGTTGACGCGCGTACTGCGCGGCTTGATCTTCACCCAAGGCTTGGAGTTGAAGGTCATCGCCGAGTTCGAGCATGAGGCCAATTGTGCCTCGCGCGCGCGCGCGAGAAAATCGGGACTTTCTCCAATGGACAAGGGGCAAAAAATAGGGGTGAAATGTGCACGAATCAGGAGGTAAATCAGGGCTCGAATTGACCCTTGAGTTACCTCCTTTGAATCGATGCGATTCAGACCACGGTGATGCTCTGCTGAGCGCCCAGGTGTTGCCAGGGCGCACCGGCCATGAGCCAGTCCCATTGGGCCTGGGTGATGCTCAGCGCGGGGGCATCGAGCTCGCTTTGCGGCCAGATAAAGCGCCCCTGTTGCAGGCGCCGGGTGCACAGCCACAGGCCCGCACCGTCGTACACCAGCACTTTAAGCCGAGTGGCGCCCCGGTTGGCAAAGACGTAGGCGCAGTGAATGCGCGCGCCACCGGTGTGTTCGCGCACCACGCGTGAGAGCAAGGTGTCCAGGCCGGCGCGCAAATCACTGGCGCCCAGGGCCAGCCAGATGGCGTCGATGCGGATCATGCCAAATACGCCTTCAACCATTGGGCGCATTGCAGCGGTGCGCCGGCGGGCCAGTGCAGCACGACACTGCGCGCGCCTTGACTGCAGTCGATCCGCACGCTGGGCGGGGAATCGGTTGGGGTCGCAAGCGCGCCATCGGCCAGCGGCTTTTGCACATCGCCTACATTGGCCTGGACAAAACCAGTCCCATTACCGGGCCTGCGTCGTGCTGGTGCAATGTAGGCCGGGTCCGCCAGTTGCGCTCGCCAGCGCGGCCCATGCGAGAGCCAGCTTCTGAGTTGGCCGTAGCCAATCCCTTGGGTTTGCGCAAAATCTTGGGTGCTCAGCGCGCTGTGTGCCAACTCGTCAAGCACGTCCAGACTGCGCTGCATTTGCTCACGATTAAATTTCTTGCTCGCCATAACTTTCGGTCTCCTTGGAAAACTCCAAGCCTGCCGGGTTATTGATCAGGTTTCAATATGGGTTGGCGGAACGCTTACTATCCATTCCCAGATGCAGTCGATGATGATCTGTCACAAGCGTTACATGATTAAGGCGATCTGCACCACCAGCAACAATACGCCGGAGTTGACAAAGTCCAGTATGCAGAAGATCACCCCACTGTGCCGGCAATTCTTCGACAGCCTCACACTCAAGGGATGATTCAGGCAAGGGTCGCCTAGAAAGGTATTGGCGGTTAACCCGCAGCAATAGCAAACTCAACGACCAAACCAGCAAGCCGCCACATGGTGGTGTGACTTAGCGCGGTTCTGAGGGAGCCCCTTGGGGGCGGACGGGCAGACCAGCGCAGGGCCAATGCCGCGTAGCGGCGAGGCCATAGGGTGGGCGGGGCTCACTCAAGATCACTGGCCGTTGGCCACTAACCAGAACATTGCGCAAAGCGCCTGACATAGGCCACAACGCCAGCACACCACCAGGGCGACAGACGACTGCACGTAGGGCGCGAAGCGACCGGGGAGTGCAGGCGGCTGGTGACCGCTTCAGCAAAGGCAATTTTGCATAACGCCTGCTGCTTAAACCCGAAGGGCGCGAAGCGGTGTAGGGACACCAAGGGAGCTTGCGACCGGCTGGACCAGCACTTTATGCAGTGGGGCGTTATGTAATTTTGCCGTAGCGTGCGAACACCAACAGCGGTTGAACCGGGAAGCCAGCCACGATGCGCCAGCGAGCCGAGACCCACACCCAGCGCCACAGCGCTCATGCTGTCCTGCTGCGAAGCACTGGCATTGACTGCGGGGGTCAGGTCATGGCGGCACGCCTTGACCGCATGACGGCCAGCCAGACGGTCGAACTGGCGTAAGTGGTGATTTTGGGATGGCACAAAGGTACGACTGCTGACCCGGCATGACCACGCTGCTGGTTACAGCGCCTCCAGCACGATGCGATAGCGAGCCGTGGCCCATTGACTTGGCAGGGTGCAGCAGCACCGTGCCAACTGACTGAGGCCACAGACCGTTGATCAGCGTAAAGCAGTGGTGTCGGTTGCCCTGCCGTTGGCGCTGTGCGCCCTTCTCTGGGCAGGGTAACCGGCACGACTGCGCTGCCAGTAAAGACCACGCGACAGCTTGGTGCTACTTGGCAATGGCGGTACGCCGCCTTTGCCACTGACCAGACCCACAGCACCTCAAACACATGACAAGTGACGATGTGCCACTCTGCAACCAAGGCACGACTTGCAGTGTGGCGCATGGTCACGCTGTTGGCAACAGCGCCTCCAGCACGATGCGCAAGCGAGCCGAAGCCATGTCTGCGCACCAGCGCACTGGCTAACACTTGCGAAGCACAGAACAAGCCCTCTGCAAGCCCTTGGACGGGGCGTAGCAGCGCCGCGTCCACTGACGGCATACCTAGCCACCGAACCTGTGTAAAACGGTGCTGTGGCCTGGAAACCAAGCGAAGCGAGTGGCAAGGGTTACATGACCACGCTGCAGGGGGTGGCCCGAGTAGGAATCTGTGCTGGGCTTGATGTGGGGGGGGTGTATTGGTTTGCTACCTTTGGCCTGTTGGTACTGAGGTCATACCCATTTTGGAAAATTCACCAAACCCTGAGCACTTGGAACATTTTTTCGCACAAAAAATTTAAAAAATTCACTGTACTGCGTCAGGTTGCATATGCAAGTGAATAAGTTCCGGATTACCGCGATGTCACTCGATTGGTCCTGGGGAATGGCCGGTGAAGATGTTGAACTGGACTACGCCTATGACCGTCGCCTAGAGACCCTTTGCGGTAGTAGCAATTTGCGATTTGCCTCCTCCAGACCGTACATTGGCTATGGCCTATCCCCGGCACGCGAAGCGCCTCTGTTGGATCTGGAGGCGCAACCGGCACCGAACTTTGGTGTTATCAGCGTCGTTAGATGGTGAGCGGTCGATACGGCGACTTTGATGCGCTGGGGGGCTGCCTACGCGGCCCGACGCAAATGACCCTGCCGTCAGGCGCATTTTGGTGAGGCTTCGGCAAGGTGGCTGTCATTGAGAGGGTTTTTTACGTGTATGGGTGTCTGATAAATGGTGCGATACTGGCCTTGAAGCGATTAAATGGCTTATTCGTATCAGTTAAGTGGGAGGCATATGCCGGAATACAAGGGTACACCCAATGATGACATCATTGATCAGAAAACACTGAAGATTCCTGATGGAACGGACATATATGGTGGAGACGGTAATGACACCATAACCTTTGGCAACACGAAGGCCACAGGTGAAAAAGGCAACAACAATCTTATTGGAACCGATTCAAACTCGACGGTCGTGTATTGGCAGGCGCCTACTGGCGTGGTTGTCAATCTTTCTACTGGAATTGCAAGTAACGGCTATGGGGGGATAGATACGCTATCCAATATCCAAAACGTGTTTGGAAGCTCATCGAGCGATGCGATTACCGGAAATGAGAAGAATAACTCCTTTGCAGGCTTAGGTGGTAACGATACGATGCATGGAGGCGCTGGATATGACGTGGTTTCATACTTCTTCGTCAAGTCAACCGATGCCAAGATAACGTATGACAAAGCCACAGATACATTTATCGTTGTAAAAAATTTCTCGAACGGTGACCACGGCACGGACATATTGACCGGCATCGAAGAAATCTCTTTTAATGGCGCTGGATCAGATAACTCCAGCGTCTACCAATCTGACTACACAGCGACGCTGAAATATTCTTTGGCGGGAATCTGGCCATCGATGATGGATGCGCCAAGTGGTTCCGCTGTTGTTGGCCCCTTCTATGCACAGGTTCCGTTGGGCACAGAGCAAAAGAATGGATTGGCTCTAAACGGATGGGTCTATCGAGGCACGTTTGGTGGTGAAGGAACGCCTGTAAAGGTCAACGCGGCCATCTTGGAACAGCAAACCGATGGCACACTAAAGCTTGCCACATCAAAGTATGTAACGAACGCCACGACCAATGGTGCAGGCTCTGTCAATGTGGCAGATTTCAACGGCGATGGCCGTGCTGACATCTTCTTTGCGGCACACAACGAAAGCCCATTTGTGGCAATGCCAAGCACGGCATTTATGTCCACTAGTACGGGGATGTTTGACTCGATCACCCTTACTGACTCAGTGATGGCCCATGATGCTCAGCTATCGTTCATCAATGGGAAACCAACGATTTTTACCAGAACCTTTCAACCTGGTGACATCAATGCAACCTATAGCTACAACAATGGCGCGTTTGTAGAGACAACAGAAAAGACGACGACAGGTTCGGTCTCTGGCGGAATGTCGGTTGCGGTTGCTGACTTCGACAACAACGGTAGCTATGAGATGGTTATAGGGGACTTCGGCCATGGACCAGGCTACCCTTATGCCTCAGCTAACAAGTGGGTAGTGGCCATCTATGAACTAGATGATATTCAACGCAACACTGGCAAACCTCTCACAACAATTACTCCGTACTTCACTTCAAACGCCCAGTACAAAGACGTGCCATCACACTGGGGAGTGGGCATGACTCATACCTATAGAGTATGGGTCGATGATTTCAATCACGACGGGATGCAGGACATTATTGCGGGTCAATCACTATGGTCAATGACGAATGCGCAGTATCCATCCGTGCTGCAGATGCTACAGAACCAGGGGGACTTCAAGTTTTCGGACATGACCGACAAACTAAATCCTGACATAGGAAGGAATTCTGAAGAGATTGATTACTCACTTCAGCGAATTGACATTGACCATAGTGGCATCGAAAGTTACCTATCATCGATGTATGGGGCTGTCTTGGATGCTGGAGGAACGCGGGCATCCAATTACCTGCTTCTGAACGATGGTACGGGTCGGTTGCACATTGCCTTACATGAACAATTCATTCAACTCACAGCGGAAGTGCATCATTTCCTGTCGAACGCACAGGAGGTGGTCGCTGCGGGACTCAGCAGTGGCTTAGGTGGTCCCACACAAAACGTGGATCGTTTCATTCCGTACTTGCTTGATGATGGTTCTCTGAACTTTCTTGCTGTGACGAACGGAACGTTGCTTACAAACGTGCCACTTCACTACAACGTGTCCACCGACTACAAGGAGTCGGTTGCAATTGATGATCGAAACAAATCCATGTTGATCAGAACATGGGCGGGCAACGATTTATTCGCGGATACAAATGCGAATGCAGCACCAGCCCATATTGATGGCGGTCTTGGTTTAGATACGGCAAGCTATAGCAAGGCCTCAAGCACCTACCAAATCACACATAACAGTGATGGCAGTATTAAGGTTGCAGGTAACGGTATTGTTGATATGCTGGTCAATATCGAACGCTTGCAATTCACAAACAAAAAGATAGCCCTTGACCTCGGTACGACAGAGCATGGTGGGCAGGCTTTGGAGTTCATCGGGTTGATGGCGCCGACCCTTATCAAAACTCCATCGGTGGTGGGCTTGATCTTGGACTTATTCGATCAAGGGAAAAGTCTGCACGACGTCTGTCAATTGGCTCTAGATGTCGGTCTAGTCAATTCAATTGCTGGGTCAGGCACTGACGCTGCCTTAGCAGCAATGGCTTTCCGGAATGTTGTCGGATCGGAGCCAGATGCAGCCACTATCGATACGTTGGTTGGCTACATCGATGGGCGCCATGCAAGCTATACCCAAGCCGAATTCATGAGTGTCGTTGCGGGCTTGGAAGTAAATCAAACACATATCGGCTTGATTGGATTGCAGCAAACGGGGGTTGAGTTTGTTTAGTTAACTTGCAGGTGAAAAACATGCAATTGGGCTGCCCGTAACCTGCCGTTCATAGCCGTCTGGAAACGCTGCAGTGCCGGTCTAGGTGTTTCCCTATACCTGCCATTCAGACCAAGCGGGTTATTGCTGAGGAACTGGCCCGGCGGGGGCACTGAATGATTAGTGGCTGCCTTTGCGGTAGCTGGCAAAACCTCTGTTCAGCTCCTTATATGACAAATTGGCCTCTAGCCCATATATAGTAAAAGCTAGCAGCTATCTAAAACATAGCATCTAAAAGCACTGGAAAATCTTGCATGACCCACCTGAAACAACAGTTCCTTGCTGTTCTGGATCAGGTCAGGCAGGTGCTCTGTCATGTGGCTGAACGGTGCCACTGCCAGCCCCATTGGTGGGGGGTGGTCGGGCCTACCTTTAGTCCTTCGGTACTGCCCTCGTACCCATTTTATAAATTTCACCCAACCCCAAGCCCCGACATCTCTGAAAGAGTAAAAGCTTACCAAGAGAACCAGAAGGGCTGCCACACCAGCTTAGGGACAAGGAGTGGAGACCGGCGCGCAGCGACGGAGGGTCCACGACGCAGTTCCGGTGCTGGTGTGGCTATGTAACTATATATATAATATTAAGACTAAAACCCTGGTTTATGCTTAAAAGTGTTCAATTTTGAACACTTCTTGCATGACAGACAAGCCAGGCCAAAGGAGTTTCTTAAGCACCTAGTGCAACGGAGAGGCCTACATCTTTGAGGACACTCGAAGCCAGGCAAGCCCACTGTGCTTGAAGTCCTTTAATGAAATCTATCCGCATTCGAGCTTGAAAAATACATCCTCAAGACAGGTTAGCCAATCCAGCTTGTGGCCGCCGGGGCGAACATGCAGAGATTTGGCCGGTCTGGAAATGCTGAT
>CAYHDD010000139.1:0-7265 GCA_964355195.1 uncultured Rhodoferax sp.
CTTGCATGCCATGCAAGCGCTCTCCCAGCTGAGCTATACCCCCTCGATCCCAGCCGAAGCCAGATTCAAATTTATTCAGGCGTTTTCAACTTTCAAGCCTCAAATTATAGCTTGAAATTTCCAGCTGATTTGAGTTGCTCCAGCACTTTTTCTTGCTCACACAGCTCCAGCACGGCATCCAGCGATGGCGTTTGTGCAGTGCCCATCACCAACACGCGCACCGGCATGGCCAGTTGCGGCATCTTGAGCGAATTTGCCAGCAGAACTTCCTTGATGGCTGCGGCAATGGAAGCCTTGTCCCACATAGTGCAGCCTGCCAGTTTCTCCGCCAGCAAACGCAGCGTTGGCTGGATTGATGCGTTGACATGCTGCTGAAATTCAGCGGCATCGGGCTCGACCTTGGTATAGAACCGGGCAGCCCAATCGGCCAGCACCACCGCGGTGTCGCTGCGATCCTTGAACAAGGCGCAAATCCTTGGCAAGCGCGCATCGGCGACGACGCCGCGTCGCGCCAACTGTTCCTGCACCAATCCGGCCAAGGCGACATCGCTCATGGCCTTGAGGTGTTGGGCATTTACCCAGCGCAACTTGGCCTCGTCGAACTGCGCCGCGCTGCGTCCCAAATGGTCCAGACTGAACCACTCAAGGAACTGGGCACGACTGAATATTTCATCGTCGCCATGACTCCAGCCCAAGCGGGCCAGGTAGTTGACCATCGCATCCGGCAGATAGCCTTCGACTCGGTACTGGGTGACGGGTTTTGCCCCATTGCGCTTGCTCATCTTCTCGCCCTGCTCGTTCAGGACGGTGGGCAAATGCGCATAGACCGGTGGCTCCTTACCCAGTGCTCGAAAGATGTTGATTTGCCGCGGCGTGTTGTTCACGTGGTCGTCACCACGAATCACATGGGTGATTTCCATGTCGATGTCGTCCACGACGACACAAAAATTATAGGTCGGTGTACCGTCGGGACGCGCAATCACCAAGTCGTCCAGCTCGGTGTTGCTGATCTCGATCGGCCCTTTCACCTTGTCGTCCCAAATGACCGTCCCGCTCTGCGGATTCCTGAACCGCAGCACTGGCTTCACCCCCTGCGGGACCGCTGGCAACGTCTTGCCGGGTTCCGGGCGCCAAGTGCCGTCGTAGCGCGGCTTCTCCTTCGCAGCCATCTGGCGCTCACGCAAGGCGTCGAGCTCCGTAACACTGGTGTAGCAGGGGTAAACCTGTCCAGCGGCCCCTAATTCGGCCAGGACCGCCTTGTAGCGGTCCATGCGCTGCATCTGGTAGTAAGGGCCCTCATCAAAATCCAGCCCCAACCAGGACATGCCTTCAATAATGACGTCCACTGCCGCTTGTGTCGAGCGCTCCAGGTCGGTGTCTTCGATGCGCAGAATGAAATCCCCTCCAGTCGCGCGCGCAAAGGCCCACGGGTAAAGCGCTGAGCGAATATTTCCAAGGTGGATAAAACCAGTTGGGGAAGGTGCGAAACGGGTACGAATTTTTGGGCTCATGTCAGACTGTCCAGACCACGTGCGAGGTCGGCTTTGATATCGTCAATATGTTCCAGGCCCACGGCGACTCGGATCAGATTCTGCTCAATGCCAGCCGCCTGGCGCTGAACCTCGGTCAATCGTCCGTGTGAGGTGCTGGCCGGATGCGCTGCCAGAGTCTTGGTGTCGCCCAGATTGGTCGAAAGCGACAGCAGTTGCATGGCGTCCAGGACATGGAAGGCACGCTCGCGCGAGCGATCAGCGTCGGGGGACCTGACCTCGAACGACATGACAGCGCCGCCCACCCCACTCTGCTGCGCCATCGCAAGCGCATGCTGCGGGTGGCTGGCCAGGCCGGGGAAGTAAACCCGCTGCACTGCCGGGTGCTCTTGCAACCATTGCGCCAGTACCAGGGCGCTGCCGGATTGTGCCTGCATGCGGATGTCCAGGGTCTCCAAGCCCTTTAGCACAACCCAGGCGTTAAAGGGGGCCAGGGTCATGCCGGCGCTCTTGAGGACCGGCAGGAACTTTTCCGTGATCAGTCGCTCGGTGCTGCACAGAGCCCCAGCCATCACACGCCCCTGACCGTCGAGGTACTTGGTCCCGGAGTGCATCACGACGTCAGCACCCAGGCTGATCGGGCGCTGCAACACCGGCGTGGCAAAGCAGTTATCAACCGCCAGCAAGGCGTCCGCGTTATGCGCGATGTCCGCCAAGGCGGCGATGTCGCAGACCTCGGTCAGGGGGTTCGTCGGTGTTTCGGCAAACAGCAACCTGGTGTTTGCCCGAACAGCCTGACGCCAGGCACCGACGTCGGTCTGAGAAACATAGCTGGTCTCGACGCCGAACTTGCCGAATTCGCTTGAAAACAACCGTATCGTCGAGCCGAAGACGGATTGCGAACACACGACGTGGTCGCCAGCGCGCAACAGGCCCATGCCGAGCATCAGAATCGCTGACATGCCAGAAGATGTGGAGATGGCTGCTTCAGCACCCTCCATAGCCGCCAGCCGCCGCTCGAAGCTGCTAACCGTGGGATTGCCGTAACGACCGTAGGTAAATCCCTCTTCGTCACCGGCGAAGCGAGAAGCCGCTGTCAGGGCCGACGGCTGCACGTAGCCGCTGGTCAGATAGAGCGCCTCCGAGTTTTCGCCGTGCTGGCTCTTGTCGACCGCCGCGCGCACGGCCAGCGTCTGGCGATGTAACCCCTCGGGAAGTGGTTTGGTTGTCATGGTCATGCTTCGTGGTTCGGCAGCGCCAGTCGTGAGCTGTCAGTAGCGCCCTCCTCGACCACCACCCTATTGGAGTTCAAACGGGCAATGTCCGCTGCCGTGATGTCACCGGTCACATAAACGCCGTCAAAACAAGAGGCGTCAAACCCCTGGATGGAAATATTGAGTGAGCCAATCGCCTTTTTCATCGCCGCGACATCCTGGTAGATCAGCGCATCGCACCCAATCTGCTCACGAATTTGCTCAATCGTGCGGTTGTGTGCAACCAGCTCGTCGGCCGTTGGCATGTCAATACCGTAAACATTCGGGTAGCGAACGGGCGGCGCAGCGCTTGCCATGTAGACTTTGCGGGCACCAGCGTCGCGCGCCATTTGCACGATCTCGCGGCTGGTCGTGCCGCGCACGATGGAGTCGTCCACCAACAGCACATTGCGCCCCTTGAACTCACTGGCAATCGCATTGAGCTTTTGGCGCACCGACTTTTTCCGAACCGACTGTCCGGGCATGATGAAAGTTCGACCGACATAACGATTTTTGACGAAACCCTCGCGGTACGGCAGACCCAATAGTTGCGCCAGTTGTGCAGCACTGGGGCGGCTTGATTCAGGGATCGGAATAACGACATCAATCTCGTTCGGAGGCACCGTGGAAATGACCCGTTTTGCCAGGGTCTCACCCAGGTTCAAGCGCGCTTGGTAAACCGAAATACCGTCCATCACGGAGTCCGGTCGTGCCAGGTACACGTACTCAAAAATACAAGGGTTCAGCACCGGGTTCTTCGCGCACTGCTGGGCGTGCACGCGGCCCTCCAGGTCTATAAAGATCGCTTCACCAGGCGCAACATTGCGCTCAAGCTGATGCGAGGTTCCTTCCAGTGCCACCGACTCACTCGCGACCAGCACAGTACCGTCAGCCCGCCCCAAGCACAGGGGTCGAATGCCAAAAGGGTCGCGAAAAGCCACCAGCCCATGACCAGCAATCATGGCGATAACGGCGTAGGACCCTTTGATTCGGCGATGCACACCGGCCACGGCGTTGAAGACGTCCTGGGGCTGCAATGGCAATCCGCGCGTCGTCTTCTCAAGTTCATGGGCCAGCACGTTGAGCAAAACCTCTGAGTCACTGTCGGTGTTGATGTGGCGATGATCGGCACTGAACAACTCGTCACGCAGAGCCTGGGCATTGGTCAGGTTGCCGTTGTGTACCAGGACGATGCCAAAGGGTGCGTTGACGTAGAAGGGCTGCGCTTCCTCCTCGCTGTAAGCGTTGCCCGCAGTTGGGTAGCGCACCTGACCCAGACCGCAATTGCCCGGCAAGGAGCGCATGTTGCGGGTCCGAAACACGTCTCGCACCATACCCTTGGCCTTGTGCATGAAGAACTTGCGTTCCTGCTGCGTTGCAATGCCAGCCGCATCCTGACCACGGTGCTGCAACAGCAGCAAGGCGTCATAAATGAGCTGATTGACGGGTGCATTTCGGACAACGCCGACGATTCCACACATTAGGGTAGGTACTTTCCAAACTCTTGAGGCAAGACCGGCCTCAAATTCTGTAATGCCGCCAAGGCGATGCCAGCACCCACGGATTCTCTCCATCCGACGCCATTCTTGAACGTCGTCATACTGATCCCGACTGTCACCGCAAGCACGAGGAGCGCCCCCCTCAAAAGGCCAAATAGGGCACCCAGAGCCCGATCTGTAGATTGCAGACCCGCTCTCGACACAAGCTTCTGGATCAATAAAGCAAGCATGCCACCTGCAAACGCCGCCACCACAAAAATCAGGACAAATGCTGCGGCATGACGAATCAACTCACTGGCTCCGGTCATCGGCAACATTTCTGCAACACTTGGCGCAAACCACTGCGCCAACAAGAAAGCAGCAATCCAGCTCAAAAGGGACAATATTTCATAAAACAGGCCGCGCCACGCTCCGAGCGCCATCGAGCCCAGCAGCACGGCGACAAAAACCCAGTCCAGTCCAAGCTCGGGCATGGTTGCAAAGCGCTCCGATTACAAACTGAGCGTCGTCGCGTTCAGTTTCAAGGTCTTGATCTTTTCCGCCGCTTTGTCTGCCTCGGATCGGGTCGCATAGGGTCCAACCCGCACGCGAATCCTGCGCCCTTCCTTTGTATCGACAACCTGGGTATAGGTCTTCAAACCCAGATGCTCAAGCTTCTGACGCACGTCGCGCGCCCGCGTGGTGTCGGCAAAAGCCCCCACCTGCACGACAAACCGGTCGCCCGCGGCTTGCGCCCTCGGGCTCGCCTCCTGACCCTCGAGCAAGGCCTGGGCGCGCGCCGCCTCATCGGCCTTGGCGGGTGCTGACGCAGGCTTTTCGATCGCCTTCGTCGCGACCATTTCTGTCGACTTAACAGGTGTGATTGGCTCCATTGCCGGCACCGGACCGGCGAGCGCCGACGTCGGCGCAGACGATACGGGTTCGGAGGTGCTCGCCACTGCCGAGGCTGGCAAGGCGGCTGGCGTGGGAGTCACCACAGGCTCAGGAATCGACAAGGGTTTGACCTTGCTGCGGTCCGGCACTTCGATCAGAATGTCAACCGCAATCGGACGCGGCTGCTTGTCAAACAGCAGTGGAAAACCAACCACGCCGACGATCACCAGCAGCGCCGCGCCAAGCAACCGATGCTTGGCGCGTTTGCGCATCACCTCCAGACTCTCGGGCTGAGTCGGCGTAGCCGATGCTTCATCGCTGCTCTTTCGAAACTTGAAAAGGGCCATGTGTTGTGGGAGCTTTGAAATCTAAGTGTTGGGTTTGAGTTTGGCGCGAAGACTTGACAGCCCATCCTTCAAAACGCCGCCGACGGTGTAGAACGACCCAAACACGACGATTCTATCAGCGGGGTCAACCACTGCCATGGCTGCCAGCAGCGCGCTCAACGGGTCAGGATGGGTGGATGTCGGCGGCAGACGGCCGCTGTTCTGGGCATGCAACTTGTGCTGCAAAGCGGCAGACGATGCTGCGCGTCCAGTGGGCAAATCGGTGAAGTACCAGCTGGCAATTAGGGGTGCCATGGTATGCAGCATGCTTGTTACGTCTTTGTCGGCCATCGCGCCGAAAACCGCATGAGTGGCACCGGCGTGACCCGTCGCCATCAGATTTCTGGCCAGCGCAGCCACCGCATGGGGATTGTGCGCAACGTCCAGCACAAGCTTGGGCGCTCCTTCAAGCACCTGGAAGCGACCCGGTAGCTGCACCTCCGCCAAGCCGGCATGCACGGCCTGCGCGGATACGGGCAAGCGTTCGCGCAAGGCGTCCAGCGCGGCAAGCACCCCGGCCGCATTGAGCAATTGGTTGGCACCACGCAGCGATGGACACTTGAGGCCTTTGTAACCGTGGCTGCGGCCGACCCAGTTCCACTCTTGCTCGTCACCGGTCACTTTGAAGTCGATGCCGACGCGCCAGAGGTCGGAATCAATCTCGGTTGCGTGGTCCAGCACACTGCGCGGTGGTGTGGGATCGCTGACCACCGTCGGTCGTCCAGTTCGCATGATGCCAGCCTTCTCGTAGCCAATGGCTTCGCGCTCTGCGCCCAACAACTCGGTGTGATCAAGGTCGATGCAGGTAATCACGGCACAGTCCGAATCGATGATATTGACTGCATCAAGCCTGCCGCCCAAGCCAACCTCCAACACCGCCACATCCAGCCCGGCTCGCATCATCAGGTCCAAAATGGCCAGCGTGGAGAACTCAAAGTAGGTCAGTGAAATGGCGCTGCCGTCTTGCACCCTGGCAGATTCGACCCGCGCAAACGGCGTTACCAAGGCGGACGCATCGACCAGCTTTCCATTCAGGCGCAAGCGCTCTTCGAATTGCACCAGATGGGGCGATGTATAGACACCTGTGCGGTAACCCGCCTGACTCAGGATTGACTCCAGCATGGCACAGGTCGAACCCTTTCCATTGGTACCCGCCACTGTGATCACCGGGCAACGGAAATATAGCCCCATGCGCCTGGCAACCTGCCTCACTCGATCCAGACCCAGATCGATGCTTTTGGGGTGCAGCCGCTCGCAATGCGCAAGCCAGTCAGACAGGTTGTGAGGTTCTGATTTCATGAGTTCGGATTGTCGCCGAGCCAGTGCGCCAGAGCAGATGCATTTATCGGGTTGCGCCGCAACGCTGGTAAGGTAGGGCTCGCCTAAAATTGCAGCCTCCACAATACTGCGTCAAAAGAACCATGGCTACCATTCTGCAAAATCTTCCCGTCGGTCAAAAAGTCGGCATCGCGTTCTCAGGTGGATTGGACACTAGCGCGGCCCTGCACTGGATGAAGCAAAAGGGCGCCATTCCCTACGCCTACACGGCCAACCTGGGCCAGCCGGATGAGTCAGACTACGACGAGATCCCGCGCAAGGCGATTCAGTACGGCGCGCAAGTAGCCCGCCTCGTGGACTGTCGCAATCAGTTGGCTGCCGAGGGTATTGCCGCCCTGCAAAGTGGGGCATTTCACATCTCAACAGCAGGAGTCACGTATTTCAACACGACGCCACTGGGTCGCGCCGTCACCGGCACCATGCTCG
>CAYHDD010000140.1:0-7228 GCA_964355195.1 uncultured Rhodoferax sp.
AAAGCGCGTGCGCGCCTGGATGTTGGCGGGGCTAGGCTCAAAAACTTCACCAGCCGCAGCGGTCTCGCGTGGCTTGAATTCTTTCAGCACCTCAGCCAGGGCGGGCGTGACCGGCATCTCGGCGCGTTGCGGTGCGTCTTCGGGCTGGAAGATGCCGACCGTTCGGTTGTCGCGGCGGAAGTAGGTCTTGGCCGCCGCCGCGATCCGCTCGGAGGTGGCGCCAGCCGCGCGTTCGCGCTCCACGAAGAACAGGCGCCAGTCGCCCAGCGAAATGTATTCCGACAGCATGACGCCGATTTGTTCGTGGTTGTTGAAAGCGTGTTCCAGCTGCTTCTGGGCCTGGAGCTTGACGCGCTCCAGCTCTGCGGCGGTGGGGGGCGTACTGGCCAGACCCTCGACCTCGCGGATGATGGCATCGCGTACAGGCTCGACCGGCTCACCCTTCTTGACGACCGCCGCGAAAATCGCCAGCGCCGGGGAGTGCAGATTGAACTGAAAGCCGAAGACCTGGGCTGCTTTGCCGGTCTCTACCAGCGCCTTGTGCAGGCGTCCGGTCGGCATTGTCGCGAGCATCGGGTTGGCCAGGTCGAGCGCCGATGCGTCCGGGTGCAGGGCAGCAGGTACTTTGTAGGCGACCATCACGAGTTGCTCGTCGGCCTTGCGCCGGACCATGAAATTGCGTTCGCCGTCCTGCGTCGGCTCGACCGTCCAGAAGGGCGGCAGCACGCGACTCGGTCTGGGGATCTTGCCAAAGGATTCGGCCACATAGGCGAGTGCCTTGTCGGCGTCGAACTTGCCGGCCAGCAGCAGTACCGCGTTGTCGGGCTGGTAATAGTTGCGGTAAAAGGATTGCAGGTTTTCGATCTTCACGTTTTCGATGTCACTGCGGTTGCCGATGGTGTCTCGCCCGTAAGCGTGCCAGTCGTACGCGATGCTCTGCAGGCGCTTGAGCATGACGCGAAAGGGGCTGTTTTCACCCATCTCGAATTCATTGCGCACGACCGTCATTTCGGTGTCCAGATCCTTGCGCGAAATGAAGGAGTTGACCATGCTGTCGGCTTCGAGCGCGATGGCCCAGCGCAGGTTGTCGTCTGAGGCCGGCACCAATTCAAAGTAGTTGGTGCGGTCCAGCCAGGTCGTGCCGTTGAAGCGGGCGCCGCGCTGCTTGAATTCTTCCGGGATGTTCGGGTGGCTGGGTGTGCCCTTGAACACCAGGTGCTCGAGCAAGTGCGCCATGCCTGTTTCGCCGTAGTTCTCGTGGCGCGAGCCGACCAGGTAGGTAATGTTGATGGTCAGTGTCGGCTTGGACGCGTCAGGAAACAGCAGCACGCGCAGACCGTTGTCAAGGCGGTATTCGGAAATGCCCTCGACCGCGGTGACGTACTGCACGCCCGCAGGTAGTTTGGCCTGCTGGGCCAGGGTTGGCAGAGTAAATGCCAGAGTGGAGAAGATCAGCAAGCCGGTGACGAGACGGCGCAAGTTTTGACGCAACATTTGACTGCACTACCTTTGTTGTTTGACGCGAAGACGCGCGATCTTAGCAGCCTGTCGCCGGTCAACGGTTACCGTCGTGGTGCCGACGCAGGCGGGTGAAACTTTGGGCACTGCAAGCGCTGCAACGCGCTCGTATCCGCGACAATCCGGGTCAATGAACCCCCAGTCTTCTCTCTGGCTACGCCTGGTTCCGGCTTATGCGCTGGGCTACTTCCTTTCCTACGGCCTGCGCAGTGTGAATGCAGTAATCGCGCCCGAACTGATGCAGGAACTCAGCATCAGCAGCGCCGACCTCGGCCTGCTGACATCGGCCTATTTCCTGTCCTTTGGCCTGTTTCAGCTACCGTTGGGCGTGTTGCTGGACCGCTTTGGCCCGCGCCGCGTTGAAGCCGCTCTGCTTCTGGTGGCGGCGCTGGGCTGCGCCCTGTTTGCGCTGGGGCACTCCTTGACCATGTTGGCTTTGGCGCGGGCATTGATCGGCCTGGGCGTCTCAGCCTGTTTGATGGCCAGCTTCAAGGCTTTCAGCCAATGGTTTGCGATCGAGCGCATGCCCTCGTTGAACGCCACCATCATGGTGGCGGGCGGCTTGGGCGCGCTGTCGGCCAGTGTGCCGGTGGAGTTCGCGCTGCCGCTGATCGGTTGGCGTGGTGTCTTCCTGCTGGTGGCGGCCTTGCTGGTGTTGGCGGCAGGTCTGCTGATGACGGTGCCGGATCAAGGTGGCGCCGGCTCGGGTGAATCGATCAGACAACAGTTGCGCGCCCTGACCAGCATCTATACCAACCCGGTCTTCTGGCGCTTTGCACCACAGGGTTGCCTGGTCACGGGCGGCTATATGGCGGTGCAAGGGTTGTGGGCGGTGCCGTGGATGATGGAGGTCGATGGCCTGAGCCGGGGCAGCGCGGCCGGCGTGATGCTGCTGCTGGCCGCTGCCATGCTGCTGGGATTTCTGTTCGTGGCCACCTGCTCGGTCTGGCTGGCGCGACGTGGCATGGCACCCCTGCGCCTGCTCAGTGCGGGCATGGGGCTGGCGCTGTGCGTACAGCTGTGCATCATTTTGGGCTGGGGACCACCCGCCTGGTTGTGGCCGCTCCTGGGCTTTTCGTTCAGCTTGAGCAACATCGCCTATTCGCAACTGACTGGCGCCTTCTCCATTGCTTTGTCGGGGCGCGTGAACACCGCCCTCAATCTGATGGTCTTTGTCGGCGCCTTTGGCCTGCAGTGGGGCATTGGCGCTGCGGTGGATGCTTTTGGCGCCACGGGGCTGGGGCGCGCGGATGCGTTCAAACTCAGCTTTTCAGTGTTGCTCGTGGCCCAGGTTCTGGCCTACGCCTGGTTTCTGAGGCCTGCCCGACGCGCGTCAGGCTGAAAACTGTTCCCACGATTGCGAAGGGCTGCGCAGCACGCTCCGACCCCTGGCAAACCCCAGTACGCTTGTCGTGGCGGTGCATTAGCATTGCTGGCGCGCCGGATGACAAGAGGCAAGACGATGTCGGCGCGAGGACAAGCAAGGAGGGATCATGTTGCCGTTTTTGGGTGCCTTTCGACACTTTATGGGTCTGGATCTGGAGCCGCGCGAGCTGCCCCTGAATTTTGATTTCCCGAGGATTTCCACCCAGCTGAAGGCTGGCAGCGGCAGTGCTGGCAAGCTGATGCGTGATCTGCGCGAGGCGAGCGACAACCCGGCCGAATACTTTGCCGTGTTGTTGAATGTCATCAAACATCTCAACCGTTGTGCCATGAAGCCGGGCGAGCGCCTGGCACTGACGCGCGACACGTTGAACCTGTTCTACCCGGCGGCCCTGGAGCAGTTGGTCAGGCAGGCAACGGGCGGCGGCGTCCCGGAGACGGACGAGCGCAAACAAGTGCTGAGTCGTGTGGCTGAGATTGCCCAATTGCTGGGGGTCTCTTTGCAGATTCTGTTTGCGGGGATTTATGCTGGCAGCAACTTCAAATACGCCCGTCGGCAAGCGCTGTTGCAGGAGTGTGTTTCGCGCATTTTCGACCTGGTGCTGCTGCGCCAGCAGGCCAGGGCATTGCGCTACCAATTGCTCGAAGACGCCGACTGGCGCTGCGTCAATACCCTGTTTTGCGTGATGTCCCGTTACGACGATGTGCACCAGGCGAGGCCGACTTTGCAGAAGCAGTTGGGCCTGGGGACCGGACGCGCCGCGGTCAGTTGGCATGATCAGTTCGTCCAGCTCCATATTGCGGCCAAATTCGACATGCTGCGCTGGCCGACCCACCTGCAATGGGTTGTCAGCAACTACGTCTATGGCGTTGAGCGCGCTGTCACGACGCGGCTGAGCGACCAGGCTCAGCCGGGTCGCAACGACTTGGTCGCCTACTGCTACGCCGGTCGAGCCGCCAGCCGACTGGCCCTCAAGCCGGCGCCAGGTCCGGCGTTGTTGCTCGATCTGTCGGGGCTGGGCGAAGCCATCCGCAAGGATTGCATGGGCCTGATGCAGGCCAAGAGATTGCGTGACGCCGCCTTGCTGCCGCCGCGCTTTGCGCGTTTCCCGGTGACCGAGCACTTTGTCATTTCAGGCCAGTTGCTGCGAGGCTTGGCCGACGCCGAACCAGACGCAGTTGCAGAGAGCGAAACGAGTGTCGAAGACTTGCGCATCTTTGTTGGTTTCATGGAAGTGTTCTCCCTCTTGCGACACAAGCAGGGCGAATTTGGAGGGGACGAGCGCTTGGCCGACGTGCTGGCCAAACGTTCGGCGCTGATAGCCGAAGACCACACGGCGACGGCCAGCAGCGTTTGGTCGCTGCTGGTCAAGAACGACAGTATGGTGCGCCTGGCGACCCAGGAGAGTAGTTTCACGACCCGCATGAGCATCGGCTCTTTGCTCGCGTATGGTGTCGGCGAGGACATCAATCGTCCCAAGGTGGCGGTGGTGGCGCGGATTCACCGACCGTCCAACAAGCAGGTGGTGATCGATCTGCACAGTCTTGCCGATTACGCCGAGCCGGTCCTGATGACGGTCAACGCGGCGCAGCAGCCGGCAAACAGCCCGCGCGTGGGCAAGCCGGCCCTGCTCTTGCATGACAGCGCACAGCGCGGTAGCTGGCAACTCATGTTCCAGCCGCAGGATGTGTTGCCCGGCGTTGACCAGACAGCCATACACCGCAAGCGCCAGGAGGTCCCGATTGAGCTGGAGAGCTGGCGCGACGCGACGCACGACTTCCACCTCTACAGCACCTTGCTGTCGTCAGCACAGTTGGGCATTTCGGGTCAACCGGTGTACGCGGCGGTGGCCGCGCCGGGGCAGAGCACCCGGTGAGCCGGTCGCGCCGAAGGCAACGCGCGCCGCGGCGGGTGTCCCGTGCCAGTGCAAGCTTATTGCTGAGCCGCTAATATGCGCGTCTATGTTGAATTCATCCCACCAGATTGACGCTGCGGTCTTGCCGGCGGTGCGAACCATCACTCTGGCACAGCCCATACGCTGGCTGACGCTGGCCTGGCGCGACCTGGTGGCCTGTGGCTGGATCAGTTGGGCTCACGGTCTGGTAACGGCTTTAGGGGGGCTGGGCATTGTGCTCATCGCGCGTGACCGGTTCTGGTTGCTGGTGGGGGCCTTTCCAGGTTTCATGCTGGTGGCGCCGATTTTGGCGACCAGTCTGTATGCCCTCAGTCGTGCACGCGAACGTGGTGAGGTGGCTGGCGTTGGGGTGGTGTTGAAAACCTGGTCGAACTGGCAGGACCATCACTTCAACAAGTGGGGCAACGATTACTGGTGCATGGTGCAGTTTGGCGCCTTGCTGGCCCTTGCCGGTACCGGCTGGTTGCTGACTTCAGCTGCCCTCATTACATTGCTGGCGCCGCTTCCGATCAGCACCTTGACTGAGTTCCTGGAACACGTTGTACTGGCCAAAGAAGGTTGCTTGTTCGAGCTTTGGCTGGCAATGGGTGGCGTCATGGCGGCACCAATATTCGCTTCCAGCGTCGTGGCCGTGCCCTTGTTGCTGGACCGACGCGTGACGCTGCGCCAGGCCGTGCTTACCAGTTGGTTGACGGTGCTCGCCAACCCGGTGCCGATGGCGATCTGGGCGCTGACGCTGTTTGGTATCACCCTGCTGGGCATGAGTCTGGCCCTGGTCGGGCTGGTCCTGGCACTGCCCCTGCTTGGGCATGCCAGTTGGCATGCCTACCGCGATCTGGTGGATGCCTCCTCGCTGACGCTGCGCGAGGCATCTTGAAATGAGTTCCGCCACACCGCCCCCAGAAAGCGCGTCGATCTTCGAGTTGACGCTGGCGATATTGACCCTGAGCGCCCCGTTTGATTGGCTGCGCAAGGGTTGGCGGGACTTCGTGCGTGAGCCGTTGATTGGCCTCTTTTACGGCCTATGTTTCTTCTTGATGGGGCACGCGCTGTGGTGGGTGTTTGGTGAGGCACCGGCCTACGTGATGGCCTTGAGCGCAGGTTTTCTGTTGATGGGGCCGTTCTTGTGTCTCGGCCTTTACCACGCCAGCCGCGAACTCGAGCAAGGGCGTGTGGCGTCTTTGTTGGAGACGATTCAGGCGTGGCGCCCAACAAGTGGCGCCATGGGCATCTTCGCGGGTGTCTTGTTGGTTCTGGAAATGCTGTGGGGCCGGGCTTCGCTGGTCGTGTTTGCCGTCAGCTTTGACTTGCCGCCCGGCGGCCATGTAACCCTGAGCCAGTTGCTGGACTCGGAGAACATTGGCTTTCTGATCACCTTCACGCTGGTGGGTGGGGTCTTTGCCAGCCTGATCTTCGTCAGCAGTGTGATCGCCATCCCGATGATCCTGGACCGCCACGTGGACGCCGGCAGCGCTGCGTTGACCAGTGCGCGCGCCTGTTTGCAAAACCCGGGCGTCATGCTGTTGTGGGGTGCCCTCATCACGGCCCTGGTCGTACTGAGCATGCTGCCTTACTTTGCGGGGCTCTTGGTGATCGGACCGGTGATCGGGCACGCCACCTGGCACGCTTACCGCGGCATTGTTCCGCACGCCGAGCGCCCCGCCTGATGCTCGGTGCCCGACAAAGCACACAGTTGTTGCACTTCCTGACAATTCAGCACCCCCGTTATTGACCGTATTTCTGAGCTTCGGGAGCAGACTCGACGACAGGCTACCTCCGTCCGGCGGTGGCAAGTTTGTCAAATGTCAAGGAGCAAGAAATGAAGCGTTCGGCACAAAAGGGTTTTACCCTGATCGAGTTGATGATCGTGGTCGCGATCATCGGCATTTTGGCCGCGGTGGCGCTGCCAGCCTACTCGGATTACACGACGCGCGCCAAGGTGACTGAAGTGATACTGGCTGCGTCCAGCGGCAGGACGGCCATCAGCGAAGCCGCGGCCACGCTCGGCGCCTTGCCGGACGCCGCTTCGGTGACCATCAACAACCAGATTTCAACCTACGTCAATGGTGTGACCTGGGATGGTACGGTGGTCACCGCCACGGCCAAGGGTGACTCGGCCATCACTGGCAGCACCATCACCCTGACACCGAGCTACAACAACGGTCAGGTGACCTGGGTTTGCAGCGGCACGATTCTGGGCAAGTACCGACCGGCAAGCTGCCAGTGAAAGTGGTCTGATTGACGCCGCTTTTGGCACTGCAGTGACGGTCGGGACAGTCCGATCGGGGCAACTTGATTTGACTTATGAATTGAGCAGTCGGGCGGCTCAAAATGCCCCGACTGAGGTCTAGAATGCGTTGCGACAGGTTCTGGCTCCGGGCTCATCCGGGTGCAGTGTGAACCGGTCGGAC
>CAYHDD010000141.1:0-7164 GCA_964355195.1 uncultured Rhodoferax sp.
GCCGCAGGCAGTGCTGACGCACGACAAGGCGAAGCAACAATGACACGGATGATTTAGAAGTGGAATCAGGTATAGCTACGCGCGTCCTCGATTACCTTGCCATCGTTGGGCAGACTGCCGGGCAACAAGAACTCGACGTTGCCGCGAAGTTTGGTGACGTCACGAATGGCTTCGCTGATCTTGCTGGCCAGCGCATCGGGCCCGCCGCAGGCAGTCTCGACTCTGAGAGTCATGGCGTCATTGGCCATTTCACCACTGACCACCAGGCGCGCGCGTGCCACTTCGGGGAACCTCTTGACGATATCGGCGACTTGACCCGGATGCACGAACATGCCGCGGATCTTGGTGGTCTGATCGGCGCGCCCCATCCAGCCTCTTATGCGCGTGTTGCTGCGTCCGCTCGGACATGACCCGGGCAGAATGGCCGACAAATCGCCGGTGCCGAAACGAATCAGCGGGTAGTCCGGATTCAGCGTCGTGATCACAACTTCGCCCACTTCACCGATTTCAACCAGGTCGCCGGTGCCGGGACGGACAATTTCCAGGATGATGCCCTCATCAAGCACCAGACCTTCGCGGGCCACAGTTTCGTAGGCGATCAAACCCAGGTCAGCGCTGGCATAGCACTGGTAGCCGGCCACCCCTCGCTCGGTCAACCAATCACGCAGCGAAGGCGGAAAGGCTTCGCCTCCCAGCATGGCCTTCTTCAGGCTGGGCAGTGCCACACCCATCTCGCAGGCTTTGTCCAAAATGATCTTCAAGAAGCTCGGCGTGCCGATGTAGCCGGCGGGTTGCAACTGTGCAATCGCCTGGACCTGCTGTTCGGTCTGACCGGTACCGCCGGCAAAAACGGTACAACCCAGCGCATGCGCGCCAGATTCCATCATCGAGCCGGCCGGGACGAAGTGGTAGCTGAAACAGTTGTGAATCAGCTCGCCAGGTCGAAAGCCGGCAGCAAAGATGGCGCGTGCCATACGCCAATAGTCTCGGGCACTACCCTCGGGCTCATAGATCGGGCCGGGGCTTGAGAAGATACGCGGCATGCGCACGCCGTATGGGATCGAGGCGAAGCCGCCAAACACGTCTACGGCTGCACTGTGGCCGGTGCGAGCTGCGAGCTGGCGCTCCTGCAACTCGTGCTTGCGAGTGACCGGTAGCCTGGCCAGAGCGCCGCGACTGGTGACCTGAGTCGGCTCGACATCCTTCAAGATCTCGGCCAGTGCGCGTGAAAAATTCTTGGCGTGCCCCACCTGGCCCGGCAAGGCGGCCAGCAAAGCGGCCTCGCGGCCAGCGCTGTCACGCGTTTCCAGCGTATCGTAATGTTCAAACATGTCAGCTTTCCTAAAAGGCACTGGTCACCGTGGTACCCGGTCGTGGTGTGACACGACTCAAGCCAGCCAGCGCTTGCGTCGCTTGTAGCTCTTCACATCCTTGAAGCTCTTGCGCTCGCCGCCGCCCATACCGAGGTAGAACTCCTTGACATCCTCGTTGTTGGCGAGATCATGGGCGACACCGTCCATCACCACGCGGCCTGACTCCATGATGTAGCCGTAGTCGGCGTACTTGAGGGCCATATTCGTGTTTTGCTCGGCCAGCAAGAAGGTCACCTTTTCCTTGATGTTGAGGTCTTTCACAATTTCAAAAACCTCTTGCACGATTTGCGGCGCCAGGCCCATGGAGGGCTCGTCCAGTAGCACCATGCTGGGGCTCGCCATCAAGGCACGACCAATGGCACACATCTGCTGCTCGCCGCCCGATGTGTAGGCGGCCTGACTGCTGCGTCGGGTCTTGAGACGCGGGAAGTAGTTGTAGACTTTTTCCAGATTGGCCGCCACCTCGGCCTTGTTCTTGCGCGTGTAGCCGCCGGTGAGCAGGTTTTCTTCGATCGTCAGGTGAGCAAAGCAGTGTCGCCCCTCCATCACCTGGACCACGCCGCGCTGCACCAGATCGGCCGGCGACAGGTTCTCGATGCGCTCGCCGCGCAACTCAATCGAGCCCTTGGTGACCTCGCCGCGCTCGCCGCGAAGCAGGTTGGAGACCGCGCGCAGCGTGGTGGTCTTGCCAGCGCCGTTGCCACCCAAAATGGCAACAATCTTGCCTTCGGGGACATTGAGTGAAACGCCCTTCAACACAAGGATCACATGGTTGTAGATGACCTCGATACCGTTGACGTTGAGAACGATGTTTGTGGGTTCCATGAATTCTTGCCTTTACCAATTGGCAGCACTGCACGCAATGCTGCCAGTTGAGCTGTCATTGCCGGGTGCAATGACAGCGCAGGGACCTATCAGGACTGGCACTCGGCCGGTGTGCGCGGCGTCAGCTTCTTGTCGGCCGCGTACTTGGCAGCCGTGGACTTGACCAGCGGTTTCAGGATTTGCTCGTCAGCCTGCAGCCAATCCGAGGAGAACGCCCACTTCTTGCCATCCCAGGTGTGAACGCGAGCCCAGTTGGCTCCCATGTGATCGGCGCACGAGGTGCTGACCGGCCGCATGACGCCAGCAAAGCCGAGGGCGTCGAGTTTCTTCTGGTCGAGGGCCAGGTTTTCCAGACCCCAGCGTGCTTGCTCACCAGAGACCCACTTGCCCTTGCCGTATCGTTCCTGGGCACGCTTGACACCTTCGACACCCAGCATGGCACTGATGGCGCCGCGCATGTAGAGCACTTGCCCGACCTCTTCCTTCGGACCAGTTCCCTGGCCCTTGCCATGAACTTCTTTCAGAATGTCCTGCACAACTTTGGATTGCGGCTCTGCACCGTGTTGCATGGCGACCGCGTTGTAACCCTTGGCGCCTTCGCCAACGTCCTTGACGTCGGGCTCAGCACCCGACCACCAGACGCCATACATCTTTTCACGCGGGTAGCCGGTGGCTTGTGCTTCCTTGAGTGCTGTGGAGTTCATCACGCCCCAGCCCCACAAGAGCACATAGTCGGGCTTGGCCTGGCGGACCTGGAGCCAGGTTGCCTTCTGGTCTACGCCAGGAGCGGTGACGGGCAGGAGCTGCAAATTGAAACCATGAATGGCAGCGCGCTCCTGCAATAGTGCAATCGGTTCTTTTCCGTAGGGACTGTCGTGGTAGACAAGGGTGATCTTCTTGCCCTTGAGTTTGTCCAGGCCGCCTTCCTTTTTGCCCAACGTCTGCACTAGCACGTCGGCGGCCAGCCAGTAAGTTCCAACCAAGGGGAAGTTCCACATGAACACATTGCCGTCCTGGCTTTCGCTGCGACCATAGCCTGCGGTAATCAAAGGAATCTTGTCGCCTGGGGCCTTCTCGGTCAGGGCGAAGGTGATGCCGGTGGAAAGGGGTTGAAACACAGTGGCGCCGCCGTGCTTGCCCTTCAGGCGCTCGTAGCACTCAACACCGCGCGCCGTGTCGTAGGCCGTTTCGCATTCTTCGTAAACAATCTTCACGCCGTTGATCCCGCCGCGCGCATTCATGAGCTTGAGATAGTCGGCGTAGCCATTGGCCCAAGGCACTCCGTTGGGTGCATAGGCGCCGGTGCGGTAAGGCAGGGCAGGAAAGAACTGCTCCTTGGGTTGCGCCAGCGCGGTCGACGCTACGGTGGCGATGAGAGCGGCCATCGCGATATTTCTGACTTTCATGCTTGTCTCCTGGTTTGTAGCACGTTGGGTGCTGGGGTTAATGAAAACGGCTCAATGAGGAAAGGGCCACAAGCGCAGCTTTTGCTTGCCTATGGACCACAGTTTGGCCAGACCATGCGGCTCGACAATCAAGAACCAGACGATCAGCGCGCCAAAAATGATCAGCTCGGCGTGCGAAATGCCGGCCGTGGAAATCTCGATGCCAACCAGGCCTCCCAGCAAGGGCAGAAACTGGTTGAGGAAAATCGGCAGAATCACGATGAAGGCGGCGCCAAAGAAACTGCCCATGATGGAACCCATGCCACCAATGATGACCATGAACAGCAACTTGAAGGACAGGTCGACCGAAAAGGCGGCCGGCTCCCAAGCACCTAGATAAATGAAGCCCCACAAGCCGCCGGCGACGCCGATGACAAACGAGCTGACCGCGAAGGCGCTGAGTTTGGCGTACATCGGGCGGATGCCAATCACGGCAGCGGCCACGTCCATGTCTCGAATCGCCATCCACTCGCGGCCGATGGCGCTGCGCACCAGATTCTTGGCCAGCAGCGCCAGCACGACCAGGATCGACAGACATAGCATGTACTTGGATACCGGGCCATCGATCTCAAAGCCCAACACCTGCAAACCTGACACCGAGACCGAGCCCGATGGGGCATCGTTGGTAAACCACTTGATGCGCAGGAACATCCAGTCACTGAAGAACTGCGCGGCCAAAGTGGCGACGGCCAGATACAAACCTTTGACACGCAAGCTGGGCAGGCCGAACAGAATACCGAAAGCGCTGGCGCACAGGCCACCCAACACCAACGCAACGAGCATGGGCATGCCGGGCACACGCACAAAGAAGTTGAAGGTGGCGTACGCGCCAACCGCCATGAAGGCCCCCGACCCAAGAGATATCTGCCCGCAATAGCCCACCAGGATGTTGACACCCAAAGCCGCCAGCGACATGATCAGGAAGGGGATCAAGATGGCGCGAAACATGTAGCCGCTGCTGAGCAGGGGCACAACGGTGAACGCCGCCACGATCAAGAGCAGGATCAGCCAACGATCCTGCGTAATCGGGAAGATCTGTTGATCGGCCCGGTAGCTGGTCTTGAATTGGCCATTTTCTCTGTAAAACATAACACTCTCTAATCAGTTGGGGACAGAGCAAATTTGCTGCGCAAGTCTTGATCTGTTCCGCATAGTTTCAGACTCGATCAATGATCTTCTCGCCGAACAAGCCCTGCGGCCGAAACAGCAGGAAAGCCAGCGCCAACACGTAGGCAAACCAGATTTCGATGCCGCCACCCACATAAGGCCCGAGAAAGACCTCTGACAGTTTCTCGCCGACGCCAATGATGAGACCGCCGATGATGGCGCCGGGCACTGAGGTGAGTCCACCCAAAATCACCACCGGCAATGCTCTCAACGCGACCGTGGTCAGGGAGAACTGAACACCCAACTTGCTGCCCCAAATCATGCCTGCGACGAGCGCCACCACACCGGCCACGCACCAGACAATGACCCAGATTCTGTTCAGCGGAATGCCAATGCTCTGGGCCGCCTGATGGTCGTCAGCGACGGCGCGCAGCGCGCGGCCAGTGGCGGTCTTTTGGAAGAACAAACTGAGCAGCGTCACCAACACAGCCGCGATCGCGGCCGCGTAAAGGTCTTCCTTGTTGATCAGGACGCCGCCTTCCAGCAGATTTTCGAAGGCCATGATCGGCTCCTTGGGCATGCCGACGTCAATCTTGTAAATGTCGCTGCCGAAGATGGTTTGTCCGATCCCGTCCAAAAAGTAGCTGATTCCCAGCGTGGCCATCAGCAGCGTGGTGCCCTCCTGATTGACGAGATGGCGTAGCGCCAGCCGTTCGATCAGCCAGGCGACCACAAACATGATGATGCCCGCCACCACAAACGCCGCAAAATTGGCAATAATCGGATTCGTGATCCCGGTCCAGGCTGGAATCCACTCGGCAAAGCGGGCCATTGCCAGGGCGGCAAAAAGCACCAGCGCGCCCTGTGAAAAAGTGAAAACGCCGGAGGCTTTGTAGACCAGCACAAAGCCGAGCGCCACCAGGGAGTAAAGCATGCCGGCCATCAGGCCGCCCAAAAGTGTTTCGAGAAAAAATGCCATCTTATTGTCTCCCCCCTGTTGCTCGCTCACTCCGTGTAGCAGCCTCCCCCCTGCAGGGGGCGATGCCAGTGGCCCGGCGAAGCCGGTTCCACGGCATCCCGCAGCTTTCAACCGTTGAGCAACGATGATCGACTTCAAGACTTATTGGGAGGTGTTGCATGCTTAATGTCCGGTTCCGAGGTAGGCGCTAATCACTTCTTCGTTGTTGCGTACTTCTTCAGGAGTGCCGTCGCCGATCTTCTTGCCGTAGTCCAGTACCACGACGCGGTCGGAAATATCCATCACGACACCCATGTCGTGCTCGATCAGGACGACGGTGGTACCAAACTCTTCATTTACATCCAGCACGAAGCGGCACATGTCCTGTTTCTCTTCCACGTTCATGCCCGCCATCGGTTCATCGAGCAGCAGCACCTGAGGCTCCATCGCAAGTGCGCGTCCCAAGTCCACCCGTTTTTGCAGCCCGTAGGGGAGTTGCCCCACTGGCGTTTTGCGATACGCCTGAATTTCCAGGAAGTCGATGATGTGCTCGACCGCCTCACGGTGCATCTCTTCCTCGCGCTGCGCCGGACCGATTCGCAGCGCCTGCCACAACAGATTGCTCTTGATCTTGAGGTTGCGTCCGGTCATGATGTTGTCGATGACGCTCATGCCCTTGAAGAGCGCCAGATTCTGGAACGTGCGCCCGATGCCCATCACGGCGACCTGGTGACTGTCCATATGACTGAAGGCTTTGCCACGGAAGGTGATGGAGCCCGTTTGCGGCGTGTAGACGCCGTTGATGCAGTTGAGCATGGAGCTCTTGCCAGCGCCATTGGGGCCGATGATGGCGCGAACCTCATGCTCACGAACGTTGAACGAAATGTCGGTCAACGCCTTGACGCCACCGAAACTCAGAGAGATGTTGTTCACGTCAAGAATGACGTCGCCGATCTTTTTTATCGCCATGATATTTTTTTACTTGCTTTGTCTGAAAGGCCATCGCCAAGCGCTACGAGAAAGCTTTGTCCGCAACGGTTCATGATCAAGCCGCCACCTTGACCGGCGCAAAGGTCTTGGTGTCATCGATACGGAGCGTGGCACTGACGCTGCCGCTGCGGCCGTCCTCAAACTTGACCACTGTTTCGATGAACTGTTCGGTCTTGCCGCCGTACAGGGCATCGATCAAAACATCGTACTTGTCGGCTATGAAGCCACGCCGGACTTTGTTGGTGCGCGTCAGCTCGCCGTCGTCGGCATCGAGCTCTTTGTGCAGTATCAGGAAGCGGCTGATTTGTGAGCCCGCCAGCAGGGTGTCGGCACTCAGGTCGGCGTTGACCTTCTCGACGCATTCCTTGATCAGCTGGTAGACCTCAGGCTTTTGCGCCAAATCGGTGTAGCCGGCATAGGGCAGGTTGCGGCGCTCGGCCCAGTTGCCTACCGCTTCAAAATCGAT
>CAYHDD010000142.1:0-7153 GCA_964355195.1 uncultured Rhodoferax sp.
TTAACAGCGGCGAGAAGATGAGCAAGAGCCGCGGTACCGGCCTGAACCCGCTCAAATACCTCGGCCTGGGCATGAACCCGGAGTGGTTGCGCTACTACCTGGCAACCAAACTCAACGCGCGCAATGAAGACGTGGAGTTCAGCCCGGAAGACTTTCTGGCGCGTGTCAACGCGGACCTGATCGGCAAGTACATCAACATCGCCTCGCGCGCCGCTGGCTTCATCGCCAAGAAATTTGACGGCAGACTGGGTGATCTTTCTGCTGCGGGTGCCGCACTGCTCGCCGATTTGCGCGCCGCGCGTCCAAACATCGAGGAACTCTACGAGGACCGCGAATACGCAAAGGCGCTACGCGAAACCATGCTCATGGCGGACAGGGTGAACGAGTACGTGGATGCCAACAAGCCCTGGGAACTGGCCAAGCAGGCAGGTCAGGAAGCGCGTTTGCACGACGTCTGCAGCGTCTGTATCGAAGCCTTCGCCCAGCTAACGACTTACCTCAAGCCGGTTCTGCCAACTCTTGCCGCGCAGGTCGAAGTCTTTTTGAATGTGGCGCCGCTCAAGCTCGGCAGCGACACTCCGGTCCTGGGAACCGGGCACCGGATTGGCATCTACCAGCACCTGATGCATCGCGTTGACATCAAGCAACTCGAAGCGCTGTTTGAGGCCCCCGCCACGGTGGAGCCGCTCAGGCGACTGCCCGGTGGCGAAGAAATTGCGCCGACCGTCGGCATTGAGGATTTCAGCAAAATCGATTTGCGCGTTGCCAAGATAGTCAATTGCGAAAACGTGGAAGGCTCAACCAAGCTGCTGCGCCTGACGCTCGACGTCGGCGAAGACAAGATGCGCAATGTCTTCAGCGGCATTGCCAGCGTCTACAAACCCGAACAGCTCATCGGCAAGCTGACCGTCATGATCGCCAATCTGGCACCGCGCCAGATGAAGTTTGGCCTGAGTGAAGGCATGGTGCTGGCGGCCAGTCACGCCGACAACAAAGCCAGGCAGGGCATCTATCTGCTGGAGCCCGCGAGCGGAGCCGAGCCAGGCATGCGCTTGCACTGACATGAGAATCGACTTTCGCCCCGAACTGCTGAATTCGCTGGGCAGCTATGACCGCGCCCGGCTGCTTAGGGATATTGGTGCAGGCTTGACCGTGGGTGTAGTGGCATTGCCGCTGGCCATGGCCTTTGCGATCGCCAGTGGGCTCAAGCCCGAGTCCGGCATTTTTACCGCCATCATTGCCGGTTTTTTGGTCTCCGCGCTAGGTGGAAGCCGAGTTCAAATCGGCGGCCCAGCGGGTGCTTTTATTGTCATCGTTTACGGCATCGTGCAACGTTACGGCCTGGGCAACCTGATCATTGCCACTGCGATGTCGGGCATTCTGCTGTTCGTCATGGGCATACTCAAACTGGGCACCCTGATCCGCTTCATCCCAATCTCGGTAGTCATCGGCTTCACCAACGGCATCGCGGTGCTGATAGGGCTGTCGCAAATCAAGGACTTCCTGGGACTGCAGATCAAGCTGATGCCGGCGGACTTCTTTGGCATCATCGCGGCCATTGGCAAGAACCTCGACACGATCAATCCTTACGCGCTGTTGCTGGCTGCGGCCTCGCTGGCGCTTATCGTTCTTTGGCAACTGTTCGCCGGGCGGATCGGCCCCGTCAGCCTCAGCCGCTGGCTGTCCATCGTGCCGGGCTCGATTGTTGCCCTGCTGGCGGCCACCACAGCGGTGTCGGTCCTGGACTTGCCGGTGGACACCATCGGCAGCCGCTTCGGCGGCATCCCGGCCACTCTGCCAAGCTTTGCGCTGCCTGATTTCTCCTGGGAAACAGCCAAGTTTCTGCTCATCCCCACCACCACCCTGACGCTGCTGGGGGCCATCGAATCCCTGCTATGCGCGCGCGTCGCCGACGGCATGATCGACGCCCGCCACAACCCGAACCAGGAACTGATGGCTCAGGGAATTGCCAACTTCGTCTGCCCATTCTTCGGCGGCATGCCGGCGACAGGCACCATCGCGCGCACCGTCACCAATATCAAGAATGGCGGCACCAGCCCGGTGGCCGGCATGGTGCATTCGATGACGCTGCTGCTGGTCATCCTGATTGCTGCGCCGTTGGCCAAATACATTCCGCTGGCTTGCCTGTCGGCGATTCTGATGTTCGTCGCCTGGAACATGGGCGAATGGCGTGCGTTCACCCATCTGCGCCACTTCCGCATGCCGTATCGGGTTACGCTGCTGGCAGTCTTCTTTCTGACGGTTGTCTTTGACCTGACCGTGGCAGTCGAGGTCGGACTGCTGGCCGCCTGCATTACGTTCATCTACCGCATCTCCAGCCTGACACGCTGTGAGCAGGTGCCGATTTCAGACTTCCCAGAACTGACCCGCTTCAGCGCCAGCGACCCCCGTCTGGCCTGCTACCGGCTCTATGGTGCGATTTTTTTTGGCGCTGTCAAACTGATTGAAAACCTGCAGGATCACTTGCCAACCCAGGTCTTGATGCTGGACATGAAGAACGTGCTCTACATTGACTCTTCAGGCATCGACACGCTGAACGACCTGGCCCGCAGTTGCCAACAACAGGGCGTGGCGCTGCTGCTATGCGGCCTTGACCATCAGCCCCTCGACATTGCCCAACGCTCGGGCCTGGTAAGTCACGTCGGCACACAGCAGCTCTACCCTGATCTGGCGGCCGGTGTCGCAGCCGCCGTTGCCCGTACCCACGCAGTCGCCGCATCCGGCGCACCAGACAGCCCGCTAAAATAGCGAAAAGGTCCCACATCATGAACATCTTCTATCGCCCCAAGTACCTGTCCGACACGACCCAGTTCCTCAATGAACTGAAGGCCAGGAATCCGGACTTGGCTGAACAGCAAAGCCAGGGGCGCGCCCTGTTGTGGGGCCGCACGCAGGACCGTGAGGCCTTGACCGGCTTCCGCGCGGCAAGGGTCATTCAAAAGCCATACGTCTACCAGACCGATAGCGCCAAGTAAGCCTTGGCGACGTTTGCCCAGGACGGGCTCGATTTCGACAATCCAGGCGCTCTGGCCAGCATGCCAGAGGTTGTCGACCACGTGGCGGTCGCGCGGCTGTATGGCGAACCGCTGTTTTCCATGCCGCAAGACTTGTACATTCCTCCGGAAGCGCTTGAAGTCTTCCTGGAGGCTTTTGAAGGTCCGCTGGACCTGCTGCTGTACCTGATCCGCAAGCAGAATTTCAATATCCTCGACATCCCGATGGCGGCCGTGACGCGCCAGTACCTGGTGTATGTGGAAGAAATTCGCGGTCGTAATCTCGAACTCGCGGCCGAGTATTTGCTGATGGCAGCCATGCTGATCGAGATCAAGTCACGCATGCTGTTGCCACCCAGGCGCGTCGCGCCTGGTCAGGAGGCGGAGGACCCGCGCGCCGAGTTGGTACGGCGCCTGCTCGAATACGAACGCATGAAGCTGGCGGCCGCCAAGCTCAACGCATTACCGCAGTACGGTCGCGATTTTCTAAGGGCGCAGGTCTACATCGAGCAATCGCTGCAACCACGCTTCCCCGATGTCGATGTGGCGGACCTGAAGGACGCATGGGCTGGCCTGCTCAAGCGCGCCACCCTGGTGCAGCATCACAGGATCAGCCGGGCCGAATTGTCCGTGCGCGAACACATGAGCCTGGTGCTCAAGCGGCTACAGGGAAGGCGCTTTGTGGAGTTCGATGAATTATTCGATCCCGGCAAGGGGTTACCGGTACTGGTCGTCACCTTCATTGCCCTGCTGGAGCTGGCAAAGGAAACCTTGGTCGAAATCACCCAGGCCGAGGTTTACGCGCCGATCTACGTGCGCCTGGCCTACTCGCCCGCGGCGTGACGCCCCATCAGCCTGGCCAGCGCCTGCGCCGGCTCAATCTGCCCGTCTAGCAAGGCCACAACAGCCTGTGTGATCGGCATCTCCACACCCAACCTGCTCGATCGCTGCAAAACGGTTCTGGCACAGTACGCCCCTTCGGCCACATGCCCGAGCGAACCCAGCGCCTGCGGCAGGCTCAGACCACGCGCCAGGGCCATGCCAACCTGGCGGTTGCGCGACAGGTCACCCGTTGCCGTCAACACAAGGTCACCCAGCCCGCTCAGACCCATAAAGGTCTCGGCACGCGCGCCCAGCGCCACACCGAGTCGCGTCATTTCGGCCAAGCCGCGCGTAATCAAAGCGGCGCGTGCATTCAAGCCCAGGCTCAAACCGTCACACAACCCGGTCGCGATGGCAAGCACATTTTTGACGGCACCACCGACCTCAACACCCACCATGTCGTCATTCGCGTAAACGCGCAAGCTCGGACTGTGAAAAGCCTCCACCAGCGTGCTGCGCATGATCGCCTGGCTGCTGGCGGCCACCAGTGCGGTGGGCTGGCCTCGCGCTACTTCCTGCGCAAAACTGGGGCCACTGAGCACACCGGCCATCAGTGCGGGGGCCACCTGCGCCTGTACCTCGTGCGCCAGCAAACCGATGGCCGAGCCGACCCCTGACTCAATCCCCTTGCACAGCCAGACCACCGGGGTGCGGTAATTGCCCAAGTCGCTGAGTGCAGCGCGCAATCCTGACATGGGTGTGGCAATGACGACCAGCTCAAAACCTTCGGCCAGAGCGGCAGCTGAGCCACCGCACTCATGGCATATCGTGATGTTGGTCGGCAATTTGATGCCCGGCAGGTAGCGCGTGTTCTCGCGCTGCGCCTGCAACGCCTGCGCTTGCAGCGGATCACGCGCCCACAGACTCACGGCGTGCCGGGACGCCGGGTTGCTGGCCGCACTGATGGCCAGCGCAGTACCCCAGGCACCAGCGCCAAGAACGATGATCTTCATGGCTGCACTTTGGTCTGGGGCTACCCGGCCAGCTACCGGCGCTTGCTTACTGCGTGACTGCCGCTGGCGCTTCTGCCGCAGCTTGCTGTGCCAGTTGCTGTTGCTGCTGCTCGAACATCGCCTGGAAATTGATTTCCGACAGATGTACCGGCGGGAAGCCGCCACGCTGGATCAAGTCGGCCACATTGCCGCGCAGGTAGGGATAGACAATTTGCGGACAGGCGATGCCCATTACCTGGCTCATTTGCTCTGGCAGCAGGTTGCGAACTTCAAAAATGCCGGCCTGGGTAACTTCGACCAGGAAGACCGTCTTGTCCTTGATCTTGGTGTGGACCGTGGCCGTCACCGTGACCTCAAAAATGCCTTCGGTCACCGAGGCTGCATTGACGCCCAACTGGATGTCGACCGTCGGCGATTCCTGCTCCAACAGGATCGCGGGCGAGTTGGGTTGCTCCATCGAGGCACCCTTCAGGTAAACACGTTGGATCTGGAAGACGGGATCTAATTGTTCAGACATGGAATCTCTTTCTGGTCAAAAAAAAGCGCTCAGACATATTCCAAGCGAGTGCGGAAAACGCAAGGATTATCTCAGGTCGCGTTGAGCAGCGGCAGCAGGTCGCCGCGGGCGTCCATCGCCCTCAAGTCATCGCAGCCACCAACATGCGTGGCGCCAATGAAGATTTGTGGCACGGTCCGTCGGCCGGTGAGCTCCATCATGCTGGCGCGCTGCTCGGGTTGCAGGTCGACACGGATTTCCTCCAACGCGACAACGCCCCTGGCTTTCAGGATCTGTTTGGCTTGCACGCAATAGGGGCAAACGGCAGTGGTGTAGATTTTGACGGGTTGCATAGGGCTTGGTTCTAGGATCTTTCAACAGGTAGATTGGCCGTCTTCCAGGCCCCCATGCCACCGCCGAGAGACTGTGCCTGCTCATAGCCGAGCTTCTTGGCAATCGCCACGGCACGGTTCGAGCGCATACCGGACTGGCAGACCAGGATGACTGGCAAGGCCTTGTTCTTCACTGCGCCAGGCAACATCGCCTCCAGCTGACTGAGGGGAATATTCTTTGAGCCCGCCACATGACCGGCGGCGAATTCATTGGTTTCACAAATGTCGATCACGACCGCCCTCTCGCGGTTGATCAATTGCACCGCGCCCTGGACCGTCAGCGAGCCACCGCTGGCGCCCTTCAGAATCGGCCAGAGCAACAACCCGCCCGAGGCCAGTGCAACCGACATCAGCATCCAGTTATCGAGAACAAATTTCATTTTTTCCTTTTAGAACACGGGAATTTCGACAATTTACACGTCTGCCGACACAGCGCGGCAATGCGGGCATTTTAGAATGAAGCCCCGGCGCGCGCTAACGACCCTGGTTTTGCGCGACTTATTCCCCCAAAATCACCATGCACAAACTTGTTCTCATCCGCCACGGCGAATCGACCTGGAACCTTGACAACCGCTTTACCGGATGGACCGACGTCGATCTGACCCCCACCGGCATCGAGCAAGCCAAGAACGGCGGCCGCTTGCTCCGGGCCGAAGGCTATGAATTTGACGTTGCCTACACCAGCGTTCTAAAGCGCGCCACGCGAACCCTGTGGCACGTGCTCGACGAGATGGACCGCACGTGGCTGCCCATCGTCAACAGTTGGCGCCTCAACGAACGCCACTATGGCGCCCTGCAAGGGTTGAACAAGGCCGACATGGCCAAGCAGTACGGCGATGCCCAGGTGCTGATCTGGCGACGCAGCTACGACACGCCACCGCCGGCGCTGGAGCCGAGCGACCCGCGCTGTGAACGCAGCGATATTCGCTACGCCAAATTGCTGCCCGGCCAGGTGCCGCTGACCGAGTGCCTTAAAGACACGGTGGCGCGCGTGCTGCCGTTCTGGACTGAAACCCTGGCGCCCGCGATTCAAAGCGGTCAGCGCCTCGTGATAGCGGCGCACGGCAACTCGATTCGCGCCTTGGTCAAGTACCTTGACAACATCTCCGACCAGGACATCGTTGGGCTCAACATTCCCAACGGCATCCCCCTGGTCTACGAGCTTGACGATCAACTCAAGCCCCTTCGACACTACTACCTGGGCGACGCCGAGGCCGCAGCCAAAGCGGCAGCTGCAGTGGCCGCGCAGGGTAAAGCTTAGGTAAAACGGGAGCAACCTCAGCAAGAACAGGGCCAAGCGTGTATATTGAAACTTGGCGTCTTGAAGCAGAACCGATCAAAACATATGGGTCAAAAATTGAAAATTGCAGGCTGGCTTTCCCTCGGCATCGTGGCCGGGGCACTGACGACGGTGTC
>CAYHDD010000143.1:0-7137 GCA_964355195.1 uncultured Rhodoferax sp.
AGGGGAAGGCCTGGCCGATGATGGCGCACGGGACGCCGTTGATCTCGCGCATCACGTAGGGCTTGAAGACCGGGTCGCCAAAGTCGGTGGTCTTGATGTTTTGCGCCACAAAGTCAATCTTGCCAGCGAAGTCTTTTTCGACGATCTCCTGCACGCGCGCCATGCCGAGCGTGAACTCCCAATGCCCGGTCATGACGTCCACGCCGAGCAGTTTGCAAGCGTCGACCATGTCCTGGCCGCGCGTCCACAGAGCGCTGCCGGAACCCTGCCAGGTGTCGCCGCCGTCGAGCAGCAGGGCACCGGGCCGACTTGCCTTCATGCGCTTGACCAGCGTGGTCAAGTGGGCGAAGCCACCCACCTTGCCGTAACGTCGGCTCGCCTTCTCGAAGTCGAGGTAGGTCAGGGCGTGCGCTTGCGCGGTGTTCGGGCGCACCTTGGCCTCGCGCAGCAGGTGCTCGCCCACCAGGTGCGGCAACTGCCCCTTCATGTTGCCCAAGCCCATGTTGACCGAGGGCTCGCGGAAGTAGATAGGCTGCAGCTGTGCGTGGCAGTCGGTCATGTGCAACAGCGACACATTGCCGAAACGCGGGATGTCGTAGAGGCCACCGGCGGCCGCACTGGCGGCGTTGGCGCTGGCATGACTGCCGAGGCCCAAACCGGCCATGGTGCCGGCGCCCAGCACCTGAACGAACTCGCGTTTGCTGAGGTGCATCTACTGGTTGACCGGCGATTTCGGGTCGAGCAACAGCGCCATGACGTGCTGAATTTGCTTCTCGGTCAGGATGCCGTTGTGGCCGAAACGCGGCATCTGCGAGCAGGCGTTGGAGGCACGCGAGTTCCAGAGCTTGCCCCAGGTGTAACTCACCATGGCTTGGGCTTCTGGACTGGTCGGGTTGGTGATGCCACGCAGCCTGCCGTACTGCAACAGGCTCGGCCCCAGGGTGCCGTATGACAGCTCTGCCTTGCTGATCTGGTGGCAGTTGTAGCAATTGCCGCCGTTGGGCTCGGTCGGGCTGTCGGTCCAGGTCAGGCCGCGCCCGCTCTGGGCAACCTTTTCGCCCTCTTTCCAGTCGCCCAGGTATTTGCCGTCGGACGGGCGCGGGATGGCCTTCATGCTGGCAGCCTCGATGGCGGCGCCGACCTTGGCGTCAATGGGCTGGCCAGCGATGTCCGCTTCGCTACAGGCCTTGTTCGCTTCGTCTTGTTGCAAGCGGTCAACTTTGGCCATGCCTTGATCACGAAACGAGGTGCGCACGATCTCGGCAGTCAGTGCTGTCAAGTCAGGGCCGACAGGCGCTGTGGCACAAGCGCTCAACGCGACGGCGAGCAGGGCGACAGCGTAGGGTGTGGGGTTTCTCATGGTCGTCTTTCCTTAACGCTTGATGGCCGGTGCGATGGACTCGCCGCCCTTGCCATTGACGCCCATGTACACCGCCAGAGCGATGGTGGCATCACTGCCAAAGATGGGTGCCGGAAAGCGTTGTTGACGATAGCAGTCGTTCAGGCGCAACTGCATGCTCCACATCTGACCGTTGGAAACTCGGTACGCAGGCCAGGCGCCAAAGCCGGCGGCAGCGCCCACATTTTTGGTCAGGTTCGGAAGATCTTGCAGGCGGATGCGCTTGTCGTCCGCGCTGTGGCAGGTGGCACAGGCAAAGTCATGCGGGCCGCCACGGCTGAAAAACAGGCGCTTGCCGATTTCGTACATCAACCTTTCCTGCGCGTGCTGCTGCGGCAAATTGAACTTGAGGTTGCGCGACTCCGCCGCAATCCAGGTGGCCATGGCCGTGACGTTCACTTGCTCACCCTTGCCGAAGGGCGTCTTGGCAATTTCGGCTGCTTTGAAGCCCTGTAGACTCTCCATGCAGGTCAGCAAACGTGACTCGGTGTCCTGCACGCGTTGTGTGTCGAGAAAAAAGCGTGGCAGTTCGACAAACGCCCCTCTGACCACACCCGGCCCCTTGCCCAGATCGCACTTCTCAAGCGAGGCCTTGGCCGGGCCCCGCAACTGCTTCCAGAGGTCTTCACCTTTGGCCTCGAACAGGTCGGCCGGGTTGCCGTCTTGCAGCATGGCGCGGTACTCCGCAATACCATCGGAGACAGATTTCTGAGCCCAGACCGCGTTACCGGCCAACAAGGCCAGAGCGGTGGTCACGAACAGCGTGCACGTCTTCATGGCTCAGGCCACCGTGGCTTCGTCGCTGCGGCTTTCGCCCCGGTTGTCTTTCCAGTTGATGCTGATTTTGTCGCCCGCCTTGGCACCCTTGACGGTGAACTGCAGGAACGGGTTCTTGGCGACGCCGGTGCCCCATTCGGCACTCAGTACCTGCTTGCCGTTGTGGGCCGCAGTGACTTCTGTAATGTGCCAGGCCGGGATAACTTTGCCGGCGGCGTCGCGACGCTGGCCGGTTTCCATTTCGTGACTCATCAGCACGCGCACGGTGGCGCCACTGCCTGCTGCCTGGGCGCGTATGCGCATCGGATCTGCCATGTCTTGATCTCCTCAAATTCGAAACAAACTGTCGGGTCGCAATGACGATCAGCCGCCGCAGCCGCCGAGCGTGACCTTGACCTCTTTTTTGGCAAAGAAGACCTTGCCATCATTCATCACCGCCACCGCATAGACGTCGGACGACTGTCCCATCTTGCAGCGCGTGGTCAGGGCCGCATCCAGGCTGTCGCTGACATTGAAGACGGCAATCAGGGTGGTCGGGTTCTTTTCCACCAGGAACAACATCTGTTTGACACCTGGCAGCGAGCAGGTTGCGCCGATCGGCACCACTGCGCCGTTCTCGGCAATGTCGGGGGCTTGCAGCACCACGGCTTTATTCTCCACTGGCGTGGCGAGACCAAGCGCCTTGTAGGCATCGACCATACTCTTGGCCTCGAAGGCGGTCTTGTTGAAGGTGGCGTAGGCGAGCTGCGGAAACAGCCCGTTGGCGCTCAAGAGGCCGGCAACCACCGCGCTATGCTGTAGCGCTTTGCGGCGTGTAGTCATTTCTTGTCTCCGAAAAATTGGTGGTCCTGAAGCGGACGAGTGAGGTAACTTCGTGGCGATTCTGAGTGATTTTGCAATACTTCGTCTTATGAGAAACCCCATTACCCATCTGGGTTACCCCGGGCCATCCCTTTCGGCGATAGACGACCCTGGTGCAGCGGCCCAGAATTACCCCACAACAAGCAGGGTTGGGTGGCGCGGCTGAGCTCGCCCCCCCGACCCATCACAAAGAGGCAAACTGAAGTAACTCAATGGACAGCACAATCAACCCGGCCACGCTGGTCGTCTGGGGTGGCCTGGTGATAGGCATGGTGTTTGGCGCGGTCGCCAACAAGACCAATTTTTGCACCATGGGCGCCATATCCGATGTCGTCAACATGGAGCACTGGGGGCGCATGCGCATGTGGTTGCTGACCATCGCCGTGGCGCTGGTCGGCACCAGCGTGCTTCAGTACTTGGGCCTGGTTGACCTGAGCAAGTCGATCTACCAGCGTCCCTCGCTGCCCTGGCTGTCACTGCTGGTGGGGGGCACCCTGTTTGGCATTGGCATGACCCTGGCCGGGGGCTGCGCCAACAAGAACCTGGTGCGCGTTGGGGGCGGCAACCTGCGTTCGCTGGTGGTGCTGGTGTTTGTGGCGATCTCGGCCTACATGACCCTGAAGGGCTTGTTCGGCCAGTGGCGCGCCAGTATTCTGGACCCGGTGCGCGTTGATTTGTCAGCATTCGGTTTGCAAAACCAGGGCTTGCCAGCTCTGCTGACCAAGTGGACCAGCCTGCCGGCAGCGGTCGCGTTGATCGCCTGTACGCTGGTGGTGGCCTGCGCGCTGATGGCGTTCGTCTTCAAGGACCGGCGTTTTCGCACCAACCTGACTCAGGTCGGCGGCGCCACGGTACTTGGCTTGCTGGTCGTGGCAGGCTGGTACGTCACCGGGCACCTCGGCTTTGGCGAAAACCCGGAGACGCTGGAGCAAGTCTACTTTGCCACCAACACGCGCACGCTGGAGTCGCTGAGTTTCGTCGCACCGACCGCCTACAGCCTGGAGATGATGCTGCTCTGGACCGACAAGTCGCTCAAGGTCAGCTTCGGCATCGCCAGCGCCGTCGGTGTGGCGCTGGGCTCCTGGGGCTATGCGATAGCCACGAAAAATTTCCGCTGGAAGGGCGAGGGCTTTGCCTCGTTTGACGACTTGCGCGCGCAGCTGCTCGGCGCCTTGTTGATGGGGTTCGGCGGCGTCACTGCGATGGGCTGCACAATTGGGCAGGGCCTGTCGGGCGTCTCGACGCTCGCAGTCGGTTCTTTCATAGCGTTGGCTGGTCTGATCAGCGGTGCCGTGGCGACCATGAAGTACCAAATCTGGCGTGCCTGAGCGGCGCTGCCCGTGCATTTCAATATCAACTGAAGGAGACTCGAATGGCGACAAGAAAAGGGATTCTCAATCTGATGCAGTGCTGGCTGGTGGCCAGCGCTTGCGCTCTGTCTGCGGCCGCCAGCGCGGCGCCGCCAAATGCGAGCATGCTGGCCAATGCCTGCGCTGGTTGCCACGGGACCATGGGCGGCAGTGCCGGACCTAGCATGCCCAGTCTGGCCGGCCAGTCGAAAGAGGCCATTGTCGAGGCAATGAAGAAGTTCAAGAGTGGGGAGCGTCCGTCCACGATCATGGGGCGCCTGGCCAAGGGCTACTCCGACAGGGACTTCGAGACGATCGGTAGTTTCTTCGCAGCACAAAAGCTGCATGTGACGCAGCAAACGCTTGACCCGCAACGCGTCGCCCGTGGCGCCGTCCTGCACAAGGCGCGCTGTGAGCAGTGCCATGCTGACGATGGCAAGAACGCCAGCGAGGATGCGCCAGTCCTGGCCAGCCAATGGCTTCCTTACTTGCAAATGCAGATTGCGCTCTACCTGGAAGGTCAGCGCAAGATGCCCAGAGACATGGCGACCAAGATGAAGGGGCTCTCCCTGGAAGATCAGGAAGCCTTGCTGCATTTTTATGCCAGCGTCAAATAACCGGAGCAGCAACATGACAACTGATCGCAGAAATTTTCTCAAATTGATGGGCGTGGGCGGCGTCGGTGCTTCGCTGGCGGCCTGTGCCAGCACCGGAACCGGCCTCGACAAGAGCGCCGGGCGGCGCGTGGTGGTGGTGGGCGGTGGCTATGGCGGCACGATTGCCGCCAAGTACATCCGCATGCAGGACAAATCGATCGAGGTCGTATTGATCGAGCCAAACCGCCAGTTTGTCTCGTGCCCGTTCAGCAACCTCTACCTTGGCGGCCTCTTGCCCGACCTCTCCAGCCTGACGATTGGCTACGACAAGCTGGTGGCCAACCACGGCATCAGGCTGATTCACGATACGGTGACGGCGATTGATCCCGTTAAACGCACCGTCACGGTGTCTGGTGGCACGATTGACTACGACCGCCTGGTGCTGTCGCCCGGCATTGATTTTCGCGCCGAGGAACTGGAGGGCTACGACCTGGCGACGACGCCGCTGTTGATGCCGCACGCCTGGAAGGCTGGCCCGCAGACGCTGCTGCTGCGCAGGCAGCTCGAAGACATGCCCAATGGCGGTACGGTGGTGCTGACTGTACCGCTATCGCCATTCCGCTGCCCGCCCGGCCCCTACGAGCGCACCAGCATGATCGCCATGTATCTGAAGAAGAACAAGCCGAAGTCAAAGATTGTGGTACTCGACGCCAACCCCGACATCGTCTCCAAGGCCGGTCTCTTCCGCAAGGGCTGGAAGAAGCACTACGACGGCATCATTCAGTACCGTGGCGCACAGAAGGTCACGGCGGTGAATGCCGCCAATCGCTCGGTTTTCATCGAGGGCATGGAAGAGGTCAAGGGCGATGTTGTCAACGTGATTCCACCGCAGCGCGCCGGCCAGATTGCCCGTGCCACCGGCCTGTTGGGCGCCGACAAGGCCTGGTGCCCGGTGAATGGCAACACCTTCGAGTCGACTTTGCAGAAGAACATTCACGTCATCGGCGACGCCTGCAACGCCGGTGCCATGCCCAAATCGGGTTACTCGGCCAACACCGAGGCCAAGGCCTGTGCCGCCAATATTGTGGCGCTGATGAACGGCCGCGACCTGGTCGAGATGTCGGCCATCAACGTCTGCTACAGCGCCATTTCGGCCAGTGAAGCGGTCAGTGTGTCGGGCGTCTACGCCACCAAGGCGGGTGCGATTGTGGCGGTGCCCAATTCGGGCGGCGTCTCGCCCGACTTGTCCGAGGCCGAAGCAGTCTATGCGCGCAGCTGGATCAAGAACATACTGACTGAAATGTCGAGCTGAACGGGTTTGCGCTGACTTGGGCGCGGCTGGCGCGTAGATCAGCCTGAAGTCAGTGGCGCGGCCCCGGCTCGGTGGAGCCGGGCGCGCCGGCAGCGCAGGCACGGCCGCGGCACAGCAGCACCACGGAGTCGCTGTCAATTTTCAGTGTGCCCAGCAATTCACCGGGGAAGTCGGATACGTCACGGGCAATCACGATGCCGTCGGTCAAGTCCTCAGGCGGCCAGACCACGGCGGGCTGTGGCCAGCGCAAGGTGTTGATGTGCGCCACCACGGACAGGCCGACTGAAGTGACGTTGGTGGCGTAGATGGGCCAGGAGCCGTAGCGCTGCACGATCTGTTGCGCCATCTGTGCGTAGTTGGCGCCACGTACGGCGCGTTGGTAGTACGGGTAGATCAGCAGGTTGAGCACCGTCGCCAGCGTGAGCAGGCCAATCACCCAACGCCTTACATGGGCCAAGGGAACAAGGTGGACCGCACCGTAGGCCATTGGCAGCACCAGCAAGGCATAGATCGGCAGTACATAGCGTGGTCCCCCCGATGGCGCCAGCCAATACGGGGCGATGCACAGCAGTGCCATCCACAGCGAGAGTCGGGCTGCATCGGGTAGCGCCGCAGCGGCACGCCCGGGATGCCGGCGCCCCTGCCACACGATAAGCGCAGCAAAGAATGTGCCCGGCAGCAGGCGCGCGCCCATCTCGACCGGGTAGCTGAGCAGGTGTGTGAAGTAGTCGCCCCAGCCGGTGAAGGTGAGTCTGACCAGCATATCGCCAACCAGCCGCGCTGGTTGCTCGGGGTTGCGTGTGCCAAGCGCAAACCAGAGGGCTGGCAGCGCAGCGCCCAGTG
>CAYHDD010000144.1:0-7125 GCA_964355195.1 uncultured Rhodoferax sp.
CCTGGGGGAATTTGACTGGCCACAGGCGGGGGAATTTGAAGTGGCCATCAGGGCCACGACGAACTGTATTCATAGGGTTTACGCCACAGAAGTTGCTCAAATTTTGGCAGTTTATGTCGGCAACTACTCTACAATTTCCTGACCACTAAATGAGTGGTAACTAAAGGGGAAATACAAACGAAACGAAGAATCGCAATCGGAATTGCGTGTGCAGCGTTCGCTGCTTCAGCCATCGCGGCACAAGTGATTGTGTGTCGTTACGTGGGTTTGGCATGCATGGGCGACGTCTGTGTACATGTGTTTGAGTGCCAAATTGTCGACCAATAAACGCCACTGACTGTGTAGCTCTTACAGGGCGAAATCGTATGACTTCGTGCTGTTTTATAGGGAGATAGCGATGAAAAATCTAATTGTCGGTTTGGGTGTTGCGCTGATGTTGGCTACGACGCAAATGCCAGCGAAAGCGCAGGGGCTTTCCTATTGGGTGGTAAGTAGAAGTTTCACCGCGCCGGTGACGATTCGGCCTGAACAGATTCCGAAAGGACGAACCCCCCACGACACAGTAGTACTGGGGCTGATGACCCTCGATTCGTATGAGCTCTTACGTACTATTCCCGGTGTGCGCGCTATTGCTGCATTTGAAGACAGTCAATGGTCTGCCGATGCAATGGGGAACCGAAAGGTCTCCGTGTGGGCAGTTACTCCGGATCTCGTGAAGATGCTGGGGGCGTCGTCCAAGCCTGCTGCGACGTGTGGCCTGAAAACGGGACACTTCTTGTTGAGTTCGGGGGCGCTGCGTGCTGCCGGGCTAGCACCGGGTGCTGATGTGTTGTTACGTGGCCCGTTGGGTTCGCCGTTGCAGTTGCAGGGCAAAGTCGGCGTCTGCGATCTGGTAGCGCTACAGGGAACGCCGCGCGGTGGCGAAGTGGTTTTCGCTTCCCTGGAACAAGTAGCCACAGCGAGTGCCGAATTTGGCATGCCGAATCCTCGCGTTTTGCTCGCCTTTCGGGCCGGGGCGTCCGAGGCAGCGGAGGTGCAGGTCGTGAAGGACTTTTTGGATAAGCAAGCCAAGCCAGCCTTCCCAAGCATGGTGTTCAAACTGCGTCGCTTGGTTGACTACCCGATTCTTGGTTCGTGATCCTCACATTGCAACCTCCACCAAAAGTGCTCCGGGCTCTTTTGACTGGATTGGTCGTGCTATTTATGGCTGCGCTGGTGTATACCTTGCTGAGCATTAGTGCAAGGCTGACTCAGCAGGCGCAAGTGATCGAGCAATTGCGGTTGGATCGGCGGTTGCTCGTGAGTCTTGTTATGCATCCAGGTCGCCACGAGAGTCCGATGGGCTTGGGTGACGATCCCGCTGAGTTGGTGCTCAGCCCCCGCGCCCTTCAGACCCTGCGCAAATTGCCGGGTGTGCGAAGCGTATCTGGCATGGAGCGGCGTGAGATCGAGTGGTTGCCTGAGGGTCAAGACAATCGACCCCGTAAAGTGAGTGTGCTGGCAGTGCCGCAGCAGTTCTTTGCAGTCAGCGGAATTGCACCTCCGGCGGTGGATCACATATTGGCGCAGGGGGGTGTTCTGATTTCGACTGAATTTGCCGGTCGGCTAGGGATGCAGGCACCGGGGTTGACACGGTTTCGAAGGGAACGCCCACAAATGCAGGCGCCGACTGGTGGCGCACTTTCCAATCAGGGTTTGGTCATGGCGCACCCCGAGATACAGGACCTGGTACTGAATGTGCACCCGTTTGATCCCCGTCTTCCACTCGGGTTGCGGGCATTGTCCGACCTCGTGTTTATGGGGTTGACTCATCCCTCCCGGCGCGACATGCCCATGATCATGCCAGAGTACTCTGTGTGGATTGAGCTGGCCGCTGACGCGCAGCCGCAGATCGTGACGCAGCAAATCAGGGACTTGCTTTCACCGCCTGAAGTTCGCGTGTTCAACAATGCCCACCTTGAGGTACAGACACTTGCCGAGCGGATGGCAGATGCTGGGGGCCCGGCACGGTTGCAACGTATGAGAGGCCTGGTGCTTGCTCTGGCGTTGGGAGGTGCCTATTTGTTGGTCAGCGCCTGGGTGTTGTTGGGGTGGGGTGGTATGCGTCGGGAAATGGCTGTCCGCATGGCATTTGGTCAATCGCCGAGGGTGGCGATGTGGCGTGTTGCACGACCCCTGGTGTGGCGTGCGCTGATCGGACTGGGGGGCGGCACAGTTGTGGGCGTAGTTTTGGCCCTTGGGCAACTGACACTGCCTGCCAAGACTTTGCTGGCAATTGGCCTTGGGTACCTCGGTGCCACGGGGTCTGCGTTGATACTGATACCACTGGCACTGCTGATCATCTCGCGTGGTGGCTGGGGTGCCGAACTCAACTTGCAGCGTGCCTGATATGAGCCTTGTCGCTTCGCCCTTGATGCCGACTTATCGACTGGTCCCGCTCATCCTGCTGAGTCCGCTGTTGCTAGCATGCAGTGGGGGCGACACAGAACCCACGCAGCCAGCAACCACTTTGCCCATTAGTACTAGTTCATCGGTGCCACCGAGCAGCATCCGTGTTTCATGCGCCATTGTGGCCCAGCGCACGGTGCGACTGAAGGCACAGCTCGGTGGTGCGCTGCAACAGGTGAAGGCTGCTTTGGGTCAACGGGTGAGCGTGGGCGAGGTACTGGCGCAGTTGGACACGCGAGACGTCGAGCTCGAACTAGAGCGTTTGCGTCTGGTACGTGCGCAGTTGCACGAGCGGCGCCAACTGTTGAAGCTACAACTCAGCAAGGCGCAAGCCGACTGGGCAGCGTTGCGCTCGCTTTATGCACCTGGCGCGGTCGGGGTCTCCAGGGAGGCGGTGACGGTCGCTGAACGCGAGTCGGAGCTCCGCTTGATCGCCCTACAAGAGAGCGAGCTTGATGTGCAACAGGCTAGGGCGCTACGCCAGGTGGATCTGTCCTTTATCAGGAGTCCTATGCGCGGTCAGGTGCTATCCCGCAACGCGGAGGTCGGCATGGTCGTGGCGCCAGGCGCCGCGTCCTTTAACGGTACCGATGTGTTGTTTGAGGTGGGTGATCCCCAGCAGCTCAAAGCTGAATGCGCGGTTCGCGAGGCAGATGCTTCGAAAGTCGTGGCCGGGGCCAGGATGACTCTCCATCTGGATGTTCAAGACCCGGCAATACCCCCTATCGAAACCCGGGTGACCGGTTTAGCGCCTGCCATTGCCAATACAGGCGGTGTCGCAATCCTCGGTTTGTGGGCGCATTTCGAACGCCCGGCCGCGCCAACCGTTTTGCCAGGCATGCGGGCAACTGCACTCATCACGGTGTCGCCGCCGTCGACCCGGTAGTCGCCGACCATCTGTATGTGGACCCTCGATCAAGTCTCGTTGCAATATCGCCGCGATGGTGCTGTGGTTCATGCCCTACGGGATATCACCGTCACGCTAGGTGCTGAACGCAGTCTGGCCATCACTGGAACCTCGGGTTCGGGCAAGAGCAGTCTGCTGTCCTTATTGGGTGCTCTGCAAAGCCCAAGTGGAGGCAAGTTGCAGTACCAGGGCCGCTCTTTGCATGCCATGAGTTTGACCGAGCAATGCACCTTTCGTGCACAAAGCGTGGGATTTGTGTTCCAGCACTTTTGCCTGCTTCCACACCTGAGTATGCTGGAGAACGTACTACTTGGGGTGGACCACCTTGCCCGCGACGCGCATGCAGACGCCAAAGCCCGTGCGCTTGACAGCATGGAAAAGCTCGGCGTTGTTGATCTTTGGAACAGGCGACCCCATCAGGTCTCCGGTGGTCAGGCGCAACGCGTCGCAATTGCGCGCGCGGTGCTACGGGAGCCGGCCTGGATTTTGGCGGACGAGCCTACAGGATCGCTGGACGACGAGAGCGCGGTGGCAGTGATGGATGCGTTACAGACGGTCAGTGACAGCAGACGCGGTCTGATTCTGGTGACGCACAATGCTTCCATTGCGGCGCGCATGGACGCGCGTTTACACCTGTGCGATGGACGCGTTGCAGACACAATGTAATGGTCTCCGGTGCCAGGCTTTTAGCTGATTGGTCTTCCGAGGGACGAGCAGTACTGCGGCGGACCTACCTTTTACCGCTACGCTACTTTGGGCTTGTGCTGAGCCTGTCTGCGTTCTTTATTATGTCGGTGCTCACGCAACGTGATACGACACACTCCTTGGCATGGGCGCATGCCCGGCAGACTTTGTTGGGACATCCAGTACTCCGGCTTACGCTTGAACCGCAAGACGCCGTAGACGCACTGTTTGGTCGCCGAGATTGGCGCCAGTCCCACTGGTTCGAAACTCGGGTTCAGTCGGGTGCACCCTGGCTCGCAATGCTAGACCAGGGCTTACCAAACGCATACCTTCGCCTACCAGGCGAGGCGTACCCGAGCGTTGTAGGCTTGATGCTGACTGGCGGCTTGCAGCAGGTTTTGCCGAGTGACTTTTCGGCCGACGGCCTGCCACCTTGCGCATTGCTGGGCAGCGGTGGTCTCGAAGTTAATACGGCAACTACTCAATCAGTGCAGGTCGGCCCCCACTTACGATGCCACCCCATCCCATTGCCGACAGCGCTTGGCTTCTTGGCAGCTGAGCTGCCAGGTCGCTGGGTGTTGCTGGATCAAAAGCATGCGGCTTGGTTGACCGGCGGCGATTGGAGGGGAGCAGTGCAGGCGGTGCTAGTAACTTCAAGGCTGAATTGTGACTCGCTGCGAGGCGCGCTAGATGTGCCAACGCGCTGCGAGCTGATCGCGGCGACGCGCAGCGAGTCACATCGAGCTCTGCGCCTGGGTGCCGATGCGCAGGCACAAGTGCAGGCGGCGGGTCTGCTGGCAGTCGGCTTGGCGCTTTGGTTCTACATCAAGGGCATGCTGCCCTTGCTCGCTCGCGAACAGGCGTTGCGTCTAGCGCTAGGACAATGCCCCGCGCTCGCCGCCAGCCACCTACAGAAGCAGGTGGCTGGGTCTCTCGGGGTTGCGCTGCTGCCTGCCATGATGACACCGATGCCATGGCTTTTGCCGGGACCTGACGGGCATCTCACCGTACCTTTGTTGTACCTGTTCGGTGCGGCGCTGGTATTGGTAGCCGCCACATTGATCATCTGGTTTGCAAGCGTAACCGTGTGCCGACGCGGTGTTCGCAAGGAACTGAGTTTGCTTGGACGTCCGGCCTAACCTGCACGAGACAGCGCAACGAGGCCCAGTCCTGGCGTCTAGGGATACTGGAGCGCCATGCGCTGGTAGAACTCGCGCAGCGTGAAGAAGGCTTTCTTCTTGATGCCCTGGCTGGAGATCAAACCCTTGCGGTTCCAGCCGTCCTGAATGCCGGGCAGCATTCGTCGGGGAGAGCGGAAGTCGGCCAGTATCCAGGGGCTGACGCCTCGGATGTTCGGGATCTTCTCCATCATCAGCAGGGTCTGCTGGTACAGGTATTCCTGGTACTCCTCACTCCAGCGTTCGTCGCGGTTGCCGTGCAAACCCTGAAGCGCGTCGCCACCAAATTCCGACATCACGACCGGCTTGTTGAACGGGATGATCCATTTGGCCTTGGGCGCATCGTCCGGCGTGCCGCCATACCAGCCGATGTACTGGTTGAAGGCCACAATGTCGAGCTGCTCGCCGATCTTGTCGTCCAGCACCTGGGTCAGCGCTTCGCCCGGCTGCTCGTGGCGCTCCAGTGCGGCGCTCAGCAAACGTGTGTTGTCCAGCGTTCTGCTGTGCTGAATCAGGCTTGTCAGGAAGCGGTTGCGCGGTTCCGCGGGCGGCGTCTCGTTGGCCATCGACCAGATGATGACGGCGGCGCGGTTCTTGTCGCGCTGAATCACTTCGCCGAGTTGCTGCCTGGCTGAATTCAATGCAGCCGCGCTGCTGAAATCGACTGTCCAGTAGACCGGAATTTCTTCCCACACCAGGAGGCCCATCTGGTCGGCCAGGCGCAGCATGTGTTCGTTGTGCGGGTAGTGCGCCAAGCGCACGTAATTGCAGCCAAGTTCCTTGGCCCAACGCAGCGCTTGCAGGGCATCGGCTTGGCTGTGGGCGCGGCCACCGCGCAGCGGGTTTTCTTCGTGGATGCTGATGCCGCGCAGAAAGATCGGTTTGCCGTTGAGCAGAATGTTGGGGCCTTCGGTGCTGATGGTGCGAAAGCCGATCAGCTCGCGCAGGCGCTGCTGCTTGATGCTGACAAAAACTTCGTACAGCTTGGGCGATGGGGGTGACCAGTAGCTCAGGCCTGTCAGCTTGATCTCGAAGTCTGCACGACCCTGGCGGGTGGCAAAAGTCTGCTTGATGCCGAGCTCTGGAATCTCAATCTGAACCGGTTCGCCCTCGGTCGCGCCATCCAGTTGCACAAAGCCGGCCAGGGTCTTGGCGTCGTTCTTCTTGAGCTGGACCAGGTAATCGCGGATGAAGGTCTGGGGCTCTTCAATCAGGCTCACCTCGCGCGTGATGCCGCCGTAGTTCCACCAGTCGGTATTGAGCGTGGGGATGCCGTCGCGCAAGCGTGTGTTATCGACCTTGACCACCAGGAAGTTGTCTTTCGGCTTGAGCAGCGTCGTCACCTCAAAATCAAAGGGCGTGAAGCCGCCCTCGTGGACGCCGAGCTTGTGGCCGTTGAGGTAGACCTCGGCCTTGTAATTGACGGCGCCAAAATGCACAAACAAACGCTTGTCTGCGTTCTCCATTCGGTAGTCGAAAGAACGCTTGAACCAGACCGTGCCCTCGTAGTACAGCAGAGCGTCTTTTTGCGAATTCCAGTCACCCGGCACTGCCAGAGTGGGCGACTTGTCGAAGTCGTACTCCACCAGCTCGGCCTTGTCGCGCGCGTGGTGGTTCATGAAGTAGGCTGATGTCGAGGTCTCACGTTGCTGGTCGTAGGGCTCCCGGCGGTAGTTGTAGTAACCGGTCTCAAAGGGATCGACGATGTAGTTCCAGTGGCCGCTCAGCGCCGTGCTGTGGCGGTTGCCAACGTTCGTCAGCAGCGCTTGCGCTCCGGCCAGCGCCGGGAGCAGCAGAAGAGTCAGAATCAGTCTGCGCACAAGAGTTTTTGCAACAACTGACCGTCTTTGGAGAACGCCAGTGCGCGTTCCAGATCAAAGCGAATGCCGACCTGCTGCCCCGCCGCCA
>CAYHDD010000145.1:0-7121 GCA_964355195.1 uncultured Rhodoferax sp.
CCGCGTTGGTCGACCACACGATATTCGAGTCCACCGTAAACCCTCCGCTACAGGCCGATCGCCCTACCGGTGCCGAAATGCTGCAATCCACACTGGTTGGGGACGTCGTATTGGGCGACTTGGTGCAGGTCATCGTATAGCCGTTGAACGTGGTCCCGTTGATGCTGGTGAAAAGTGCATTCAGCCGCGTGCTGTCGGTGCCGCTGCCGGACGAAGTAAAGGATGAACTACTGCCTACAAAGGTGCCACCGCACTTGATGGAAATCGTCTGGTTTTTGTCTACCTTCTTCATGACCAGTCGGCCATTGCTGGGTGCGACCCCGGTCACACCTGTGACCGCCGTCACCGCCGCTCGCCCTGCCACCAGGGTTTGCGAAGTCCCCGCCACGATGCTGATGGCCTTGCCGTTGTAGAGGGCACCCATCGGCGCCTTGATGGTGATGACGTTGCCCGACTTGGTGGCGGTAAAGCCACCCGTCACCCGGTTGGTGATGGTGGTCGTGTTGGTGCTGCTGGCCGTTCCATCGGCGAGATCGGTCACCGTCAAGGCCGGTACGATGGTCACACCGTCCACCGTAATGCCTCCAAGCGTCGCCGGGAACGGGCTGGTTTGCCCGCTGGTCCCAACGGTGATGGTGGCGCTGGCCTGGGCACCGCCGGTCGGTGGTGCGTAAAAGATGTCGACGTCAAAGTGACCGCCGGTCACGCCAGCTGTCGTTCCCAGGTCCACAGGCACAATCGTCACATCGGGGTTCTGGTTGAACAGCGTGTTGTTCAGGGTGCTCAACTGGACCAGCACCGGTTGCGACATGACGCCAATGCCGATCATCTTGCCTATCGGTATCGCATCAGCGGCGCTCGCGGGCGGCGTAGCGAATTTGACCAGATCATCGCTATCGAGCAGATGGTTGCCGCTCAGATCCAGAAAGGGCAGACCATTGCTGCTGGAGCCGCCACTCAGGTAGTCAAGCTCCATCAACCAGTTCTCGCCGTACACGGTGGACGCCTCCACCGTGCTGGCGACCGTCGGGTTGTAGCCATTGAAGTAGAAGCGCCCGTTTTCGATGAAGCTGCCGTCTCCGACCACTTTTTCACCGGCCGGAAGTGCAACCCGCCAGCCCTTGTGGTTGCTGGCTCCGGAAGCCCAATTGGGTTGGTTGTTGGTGACCGTGCGCACGCGGCTGGCGCAAGGCGTGGCTGCCACCGCTGCGCCCGAGGTATAGCAACGTTCTGTCAGGGTTTGCGTCAGCAGTACCGCATTGGCAGCCGGAGCACCGTCCCAGATGCCATAGGCGGCAAAAACGGTAGCGTCGGTCATGTCGGCGGTAACCAGCATGGCGCCCGTGGCAAAGTTGATCATATAGCCGCCGTTCGAATGCCTGGCCACACCGGGCGACATGGTGATGGGCTGCGCTGGCGAGGTGGTCAACAAGGCGGTGGCGGTCGAAGCGCCGAGGTCAAATTTCCACATCGTGCCGTTCAGGTCACCGGCGTAAACCCTGTCGACGCTGCCGTCGTTGTTGGTATCGATGGCCACCGGGGTTGACAAGCCATTCGGGCTGGCCGCGGTTCCCGTGGTGCCGGCCTTGATGGCCGAAATCAGCGCACCGGTGTTGGCATTGATGATGTAGAGGTAGGCCTGGTAGTCACCGCCGTTGTTATAGCCGTTGCCAACAATCACGGCATCGGTGCCAGCAACCTTGGCAATGGTTGGATTGGCGTAGGTGTAGCCCAGGTTGGTGTAGCTGGCACTCGCCGTATTGTTGATGCTGGTCGGCGTGATTTCCCACAGGATGTTGGTCGCTGCTGCGGTCTCGGTGCTGGGCGCAAGGCGATCGCTGCCGGTGATGTCGAGCGCGTACAAGCCCTTGCCGCCGGCACCGAGCGAGCCCGCCAATATCCGCTTGGAGTCGGACAAAATGGTGGCAACATTGACCGAGCCATCGACATAGTAATCATGCACATAGGGCGTGACCGCCAGATTCTTCATCTTCGAGATCAGCATCGAGGGCACATAGGCCCAGCGCTCGGCCCCGGTGACCGCATTGAAGGCGTGCAACATGCCGTCGTTGGCGCCCACAAAAACAGTCGGCGCCGGCGTGGCGCTGGTGCTGTCGCCAACGTAGTAAGGCCGTGAATGAATGATGTCACCCAGCGCCGACGTGCGCTGGCGCAGAGTGCCGCCCTGCTGAACTTCACCGGTACGGTCACCACGCAAAAAGTCCAGAATGCTAGCGCCCGTCAAGTAGCCCTGCTGCGTACTGTCCAAACTGGCCCAGGTAAACGGTATCTTGGTGCCGTCCGAGCGCAGCGTGACGATCAGCCGACTCGCGCCTTGAAGGTCGAGTTGATAGGCTGCCCCGCCGTTCCAGGGTTGCGTAGCGGTTGAAACGTCACCGGCCGCATTGACGCCATAGGCGATCAGGTTGCCGCCCCAATACTCTTTGGTGTACTGCCCGCGGTACAGAATCTCGGTGCCGGAAGTCAGGTTGTAGTTGGTGAGGTCATCCTGCCCCACCCACCCTACCGGTTGGTTGCCGGGCGTGAACGCCGTGATCGCCAGCGCCAGCTTGAGGGCCAATATCAGCGCAGCCATCAAGGCAAACGCCGCCAGCCAGATCGGTTTAACAAGCAACTTATTCATGAAAACTCCTCTGCGTCATTAGCAGCTCAACACACTGTAAAACGACTGAACCAGCTTGGTCGCGCCGCGATTCGTCTGGCCGCGCCCGGTCACAAGGTAGGTGTTGACCTTGTTGCAAACTCCTGAAGCCTGACGACCAGCGGCCGCATTGGACCCCATGAGCTGGTTGCTGGTGGACAGCAACTGAATTTGGTAGCGCTGCCAATTGCTGCCCACGATGATCGAATTGGCGTCGCTCCAGGTGATGGCTAGCGGATCGTTGCTGGCATTGAGGGGGTACAACTGCGGCGTATTGATCGAGTCGTACGTGGTAAAGCCAGCATTCTTGTAGTTGGTGCCGGTCGACAGCCAGTTCTCGGCCACCGACACCGCCGTTTCGGCATTGTTCATGGCTCCGTCTTCAAATTGCAGATTGCCCGCCAGTTTGTACTGGGTATTGGAGACGCTGACAGCGGTAATGCCGATCATCATGATCAGCACCAAAACCAGGAGCGCTATGACCAGTGTGGCGCCCTCTTGCCGACTGCGCCTTGAGAAAACCAAATTCGATCGCATGCTGATGGCCCTCAATTGCGCAGTTGAACCACGGTGCTGAACACCTGACGGCGAAAACTGTCAGGCGCGGCACTGTAGTCATAGGTCTCACCGCCCATGGTGTAGGCCTTGGCGTGAATGTGACCGGGCTCCGGCGATTCGTTGCGCGCCAACAGCCAGATGCGCACCGCAGCCACGCTTTCCCAATCCGAGACGGCCGTACTGGTGGAATTTCCGGTCAATGTGTCAAAGAACTGCATGGTGGGCGGCACCCCGGGTGTCAGCTTTCCGTACTGCACCCTGAAATGCTCTATGCCGCTGGCGACCAGTTCCCTGCTCATGGAACCGTCGCTCTGCAAGGCCACACGGTAGAGCGCCGGCACCAGCGGGCTTTCGTCAAGCGACACCGTGAACGGGCTGATGTAATAAACATAAATCTGGACGGCAAAAGTCGCCAGAGGGGTCGGTGCGTCGGGGAAGACCGGTGCCGTGGTCCCCCGGAAGACCTGACCCGTCGAATAACTGGACTGAAAGTAGATCGTGTTGGCAGTCAGTGTGGTTGCCGGGATGGATGCCACCCGGCGCAGCACCAGGACGTCGTTGCCCGGGGCATAACTGGTTCTCGGAATGCAGTTGGCGGAAAATGGATTGGCGTTGTTTGCACCCCAAATCCCCTGCCGGAGATTGGAAACAAAGGCGCCCGCTGCCGCGCCGGACTCCAAACACTCGTTGGTCAGGGTGCCGAGCGCCGCAGGTGTGATCGGGTCGGCCCAGGTATAGCCACGAAAACCGGCCTGACGAAGCTCCTGCTTCATCGTATTGAGCGCATAGCGGCCGTTGGTCATCAGCTCCGACGTGCGGTCATTGGTCCGGGTATTGCTGGAGTTGCTGGCCAGGACACCGACCAGTCCCGCAAGAATGCCCAGACCGATGGTGATGGAAATCATCATCTCGATCAGGGTGAAGCCGACTTCAAGCCTCCGCCCGGTGGCAGGCCTGGCTGTGGACGCAGACATGAGCTTGTTCATCTTGTCAATTGAAAAGGGTGCGGTTGGCGGTATAGAAAAATTTCTCGCCGGTGCCGGCGGAATTGCTGCCCACGGAGGAGATCAGATCAGCCGTCGTGCCACCGTTCCTGGTCGTGGTCGTGGTCGCGTTGGTGGTCTTGCTGCGCCGGTCAACCCAGCCGATGGTGATGGTGAAGTCGTTGCGCGCACCGTTGGTCGTCTGTACCACTGACCAGGAGCTTTGCGGCAAGACATTTGCCGCCAAGCTCTGCCAGTTTGAAAGGTCGAATTCGGCCAGCGCCGCCGGATTGCACGCATTGGCGACGCAGCCGACACTCGGAGTTGTCGTGCCAACCATGAAGGCGGCCCCGGTGGTCACCGGCAGCGAATAGTTTCCGGCCAGGGCACCGGCCCGGTTGGCCTCCATGCGCTCGGCCAGGTCTGCCGCCAAAAACACCGCCAGAGAGCGGTACTGTCCACCCTGGTTCAGGCGCATCGAATGGGCTTGCAGCCCCGCCGTACCGAGTAGCGCCAGAGAGACAACCATCAAGGTCACCAGCACCTCGACCATCGAGAAGCCGCACTCGCCCGAACGCCGCTCAAATCGTGTCAAATCGCCTCGCACCATGCACCCCTTAATGTTTGGCAACATTGCCAGTTCCGGCCACCGTAATGGCGTTCGATGTCGCCCCGGTCCAGCTACCGCCGAGGCGAAACGTTGCTGTCGAATTGCCAGCGCCCTGCGTGGAATTGGCGTTGAACCGAACCACCGCCTGCGCGGCCCCGGCGGCATCGGTCACGCTGAGCGTCAAAGCCGCATCGAGGGGCGGCCGCACCACCAGCGGGTTCGGATCGGCGGCAGTGGCCGTGTCGCAGCCACCGTTAGCGTCGGAATCGGTACAAATCACCCATCCCGTCAGCCAATTGGTGCTCGTGCCGCAAGCCGTCCCGGCCGTGTTGCGAACACACATCAAAACCCGAGAATTGCGTTTGATGGCTTCGGCGCGGGCCTGATTCAGGTCACTTACCAGCAGGGCAGCCGCCCCCCGTTGACGGAAGTCATTCAAGGTGCCCTGCAAGGCCGGCACACCAATCATCGCCATGATGGCGGCGATGGCAATGACCACCATCAGCTCGACCAGTGTGAAGCCGCGCAAGCGGGAAATAGGCAGTCGAAATTTCATGACGCTCAGATTAACCGAAGTACGTCGACGCTGACAGGACGAACCGACCAATGGAGTGAATCGGCGGTCAAGCGGTAAACTTGCCGCCCCATGCACCCCCACATCGCACAGGCTCTGGCGCTGGCTGAACGAAGCCTCTGGCTGAGCTCTCCCAACCCGCACGTCGGCTGCGTCATTGCGTCCCCGGACGGACAAGTTCTGGGCCAGGGCTACACCCGGCGCGCCGGTGCGGCACACGCCGAAATCGACGCCCTGCGTGATGCGCAGGAGCGCGGCCTGTGCGTGCGCGGCGCCAGCGCCTACGTCACACTGGAGCCTTGCTCGCATCAGGGCCGCAGCGGCCCCTGCTGCGACGCGTTGATAGCCGCCGGCATTCAAAAAGTAGTGGCCTCGCTGGCCGACCCAAACCCGTTGGTGGCGGGCCGCGGCTTTGAGCGCCTGCGCGCAGCGGGCGTGGCGGTCGAGGTGGGCGCGGGGGCGGCGCAGTCACGCCAGCTCAACATCGGCTTCTTCAGCCGCATGCTGCGCAAGACACCTTGGGTCCGGCTGAAGGTGGCCGCCTCGCTCGACGGCAGGACCGCCCTGGCCAACGGTAGCAGCCAGTGGATCACCTCCGAGCCAGCGCGTGCCGATGGGCACGCCTGGCGTGCGCGCGCCTGCGCCGTGCTGACGGGCGTGGGCACCGTGCTGCACGACGATCCCAGGCTCGATGTACGGCTCGTCGTCACCGAGCGCCAGCCGCAGCTGGTCCTGCTGGATCCTCGGTTGGAGACCCCGCTCACGGCGCGGCTGTTCGAGGTAGATCGGCCTCTGCTGATCTACAGCGCGAGCGAGGATCCCGGCCGACGGCAGGCGCTTGAAGCGCGCGGCGCGAGCGTGCTGACCCTGCCAGCAAGCAACGGCAAGGTCGATTTGGCCGACTTGATGCGCGATCTGGCCCGGCGCGAAATCAGCGAACTGCATGTGGAAGCCGGGGCGGCACTGAACGGTGCGCTGATCGAAGCCGGACTGGTGGACGAATTTGTGCTCTACCTGGCACCCAAGCTGTTGGGCATGGGCCGCGACATGGCCAACTGCGGCCCCTTGACGGAGCTGGCACAGGCCACACGACTGGAGTTCATGTCCAGCGATCGTCTGGGCCCTGATCTGAGAATCGTCGCCCGAATTTGCGGCCGTGACGTGTTCTGAAGGGCGAAGTTTGGCGCTCTGGCGCCGAAGCGCTTTTTTCCCTGCGAAAATGGAGCCATGTTTACAGGAATCATTACCGGCGTGGGCCATATCACCAGCGTCCAGGCCCTGGGCGAATCGGCCGAGCACGGCAAGCGTCTGTCTATTGCAACCCCAAGCGCTTACCTGGACGACGTTGAGCTCGGCGACAGCATTGCGCTCAATGGCGCCTGCATGACGGTGGTCGCTCTGGAGCGCTCGCCAGCGTGCTTCAGCGTCGAGATTTCAGCCGAATCGCTGGCCAGAACGGCCGGCTTGTCAGAACCGGGACGCATCAATCTGGAGAAGGCGCTGCGCGCCAGCGACCGTCTTGGCGGCCACCTGGTCTCGGGCCATGTGGACGGTATCGGTCATGTGAGCGCTTTCAGTGCCGTCGGCGAGAGCTGGGCATTGCGTGTGCTGGCACCCCGCGCACTGGCCAAATATCTGGCCTACAAAGGCTCGATCGCCATCAATGGCGTCAGCCTGACGGTTAACCAGGTCAAGGACACTGAAGAGGCTTGCGAAATCAGCATCAACCTGATT
>CAYHDD010000146.1:0-7104 GCA_964355195.1 uncultured Rhodoferax sp.
CCTAGCAACTTTTATATTTACTAGGCTTTTTTCTTCGCTCTTGGCGGAAACGGAGTCCCCACTCCATTTATCCGTTAGAGCTCACAAAACACCCGCAAAGCCATTATACATGCGGGTTTCAAGCCGAAGATAGTTCGCCAAGGTTCAGACGGAAGCGTTAGAATCCACTCATTTAATGTGGGTAGACATGGGGGTTTGACATGGCACGAATAATCGAGAAGTTATCGCCGCTTGCAGTGAACAAGGCAACAAAGCCCGGCTACTTTGGCGATGGTGCGGGGCTATGGTTGCAGGTATCCCCCACCGGCTCCAAGAGTTGGATCTTCCGCTTTACCATCAGCGGCAAGCAGCGCGAGATGGGGCTGGGCGCACTGCATACCGTCACCCTGTCCGAAGCCCGAGCGCGGGCCAAGGAGTGCCGATTGCTCATGCTCGACGGGAAAGACCCACTCGACACACGCAAGGCAACCCGGCTGGCTGAAGCGCTGGAGCGCGCCAAGATGATGACGTTCGATCAATGCGCTGCCGCCTATATTGCAGCCCATCGCAGCGGCTGGAAGAACGCCAAGCATGCCAACCAATGGGAGAACACCATTGCCACTTACGCCAGTCCTGTCTTCGGATCAATGCCCGTTGCTGCCGTTGACACCTCACTGGTGGTCAAGGTGCTAAGTCCGATGTGGCAAATCAAAACCGAAACAGCAACTCGACTGCGCGGCCGAATTGAAAGCATCCTGGGATGGGCGACCACAAGCGAGTTCAGAGCGGGCGACAACCCTGCCCGCTGGCGCGGGCATTTGGAGAACTTGCTTGCGCCCCCTAACAAGACCGCAAAGGTTGTTCACCACCCGGCACTGCCGTGGCAGGAGATGGGCGAGTTCATGGCCGCGCTAAGGCAACGTGAAGGCACAGCCGCCCGTGCAGTTGAATTTGCAATATTGACCGCCACCCGATCTGGCGAAGTGCGAGGCGCGACATGGGCAGAGATTGACGCGGGGTTGTGGGTCATTCCTGGCGAGCGTATGAAGATGGGGAAGGAACACCGAGTGCCTCTATCGAAGGTCGCTCTCGCGCTGCTTGAGCGACTCCCACGCACGGGCGATCTACTCTTCCCCGGTGCAACCCGAGGCAAGGGCCTATCGGACATGAGCCTGACCGCAGTATTGCGACGCATGGAGCGCCACGACATCACGGTCCATGGTTTTCGGTCCACTTTCCGCGACTGGTGCGCTGAGTCGGTGGCTAATTCATTTCCGCGCGAAGTCTGCGAACACGCACTTGCGCATAGCCTGCCCGATAAGATCGAAGCTGCTTACCGTCGGGGTGATTTGATTGAGAAGCGCACACTGCTGATGCGAGCATGGGCCGACTACTGCGGGGTAATTCCGCAGGCCGCGACCGTGACGCCGATTCGTGGCCAAGCCGCCGCGTGAGTATTTTCAAACAGCCCCTACACCCAACCTAAGAAACCTAAAAATCCCGGTCTTTAGGTTTCTTAGTCTCATCGAGGATGTGAATCCCAAACACTCTGCAAGGCAATCTTTTGCGAACACTATCGGTACCAAATAGTGATTGACGAACCCATTTGACTGGCCTTAAACTTCGATCAAATCGGGCACCGATGCACCTCCCTCTCCACGCCTGCGAGGGGAACATCTCTGCCGACACAGTGGTTAGGTCATTGAATTGATCAGTAGGCGGACTGTTAGTAGTCCGTCGCCACTCACATCCCAACACGACGGACTAGAGCCATTACAAAGGAACTCTCTATGTCTGCGAAATCAATTGGTCTTCTGCGTCTGCCGCAAATCATTGGCGACCCGAATGCCGAACCCCCGATTCCGGCAATCATCCCTATCTGCAAAACATCTTGGTGGGCTGGCGTCAAGGCAGGCCTCTATCCAGCACCAATAAAGCTATCGCCTCGCGTCACATGCTGGCGGGCAAGCGACATCTACGCATTGATCGACCAACCAAAATAAAAGCCGGAACAGCGCCCCTGCTGCCCGGCCTTTACACGTCACTCACAAGGCGAATTTTAGGTTCATTTAGCTAGTTGGACAAGCGCATTTCTGCCCTTCAAGGATTTGAAATGACAAGCAACAAACATGCAGCTATTGCTGCCCGCGACGTACCTGCATTGGTGCTCGCACTGCGCAGCGAGTTGAAGAAGAACGAGAACACGATCCCTTCCGAATTGAAGGATTGCAAAGCGTGGCTTTGCTATCGCACTACACAAATTCAACCCAACGGGAAGTTCAATAAGATTCCTGTCTATCCGCGGTCGGGTAAGAATCGCAACGGCATTCAAGGTTCACCGGAAGACTTAGAAAACCTAGGCACTTGGGCCGATGCTTGGCAGCGCTTTAGTACCGACGAAACGGTCTCGGGGGTAGGTTTTGCCACCCTACCAGCCTTTGGTGTTGTCGCTCTGGATGCGGATCACTGCGTCACCAATGACACGATCAGAGATGACGTCGAGCGTCTGATTCCGGAGACCTACGCAGAGTTCAGTCCCAGCACTACTGGTATCCGTGCATTCTGGTTAGGCAGCGCCAAGGACGGCAAGAATCATGCAACGGGGTTTGAACTATTCCACGCAAAAGGTTTTGTGACCGTCACTGGCGACTGGGTGAACCTTGGCCCCGTGCCGCCACTTACTGATTCAGTGCGCGCCACGCTGGAGAGTCTTTGCCAATCCGTTGGCAAAGTAGAAAAAATCAATGCCCCCAATCGACTCAAAGAAGTTGCGGCTGATGACCTGCGCCTGCAAGCCATTAGAAGCGCCGGCCTGTATGAGCGAGACATGGGCGACGGTAAGCACTCAATCTGCTGCCCGTTCGAACACCTTCACAGTGACGCTGGCCGAGCGGGTGGAGATGGGGACACGATCTATTACCAGCCTAATACTCACGGCTATCAAGACGGCTGGATTCACTGCTTGCACACGCATAGCAACGACCAGGCTGCCTATTGGTCGCAGATAGGCTTCAACCCGCTTGGCGCGGCCGTGAAGGCCTTGCTTGCCGGCTATGCAGACCCTACCGGGGGCGGCTGGCCTGACCCGCAGCCAATACCTGATGACCTCCCCCCGGTGCCAGCCTTTGACCTTGAACTGCTGCCTGTTTCGTTGCGGCCGTGGATCGAGGACATCGCCGAGCGCATGCAAATCAGTCCAGATATCCCGGCAATCGGTGCAGTCACTGCGCTGTCCGCAGCAATCGGACGCCGCATGCAGATCATGCCGAAGGCACATGATGATTGGACAGTCGTGCCCAACCTTTGGGGCGCCGTGGTCGCTCCACCGGGTTACATGAAGTCCCCCGCACTGTCTGAAGTGATGCGCCCATTGCATCAGTTGGAAAATGAAGCGCATCGGGACTACGAATCAGCACTGGCGACTTGGACAAACGCCAAAGAGCGCTCAGCAATTGCCAACAGCGCGGCAAAAGCTGCCACTCTTCAGCGTCTGAAGAAAGACCCCACCGCAGAAATTACCGCGACGCTGTCGGAACCTGACGAACCAATCGCAACACGCTATTGCGTGAACAATTTTTCAATGGAAGCCCTCGGTGAAGTCCTGCTGGGCAACCCTAACGGCTTGCTGGCATTCTCCGACGAAATCCACGGTCTGCTGATGATGGCCCAGAAGCCGGGCAATGAAGGCTTGAGCGATTTTCTTCTGTCGGCGTGGAATGGCGACGGCGCTTTTACATTCGACCGCATTGGCCGTGGCCTGAACCGTCGAATTGATCACTGCTGCGTGGCCGTACTCGGCGGCATTCAACCCGGGCGGTTAGTGGAACACGTTATCGGTGCCACCCATGGTGGCTCGGGTGATTCCGGTTTGATGCAGCGGTTCCAGTTATTGACGTGGCCCGACTTGCGACAGCAATGGCAGTTGGTTGACCGATCACCAAACCAGGAGGCACGGGAGGCTGCGTACAGCGTATTCAGGCGTGCGGTCGGCAACGACACGATCATCAACCCGGTGGCGGGACTGATGGGGACGAGGGATCCAAATATACGGAAATTCGACACGGAGGCGCAATCTGCCTTCTACGTATGGTTAGAGGCCTTGGAAAGTGAACTCCGCAGCGATAAGCTCCCGACTGTGATGGCTTCGCACTTATCGAAGTACCGATCTTTAGTGCCATCGCTAGCACTGATTTTCGCCGTTTCAGACAACATAACCGGCGCAATCCCCGTCAAATATGTCAAACAGGCGGTTGGCTGGGCTGATTACCTCAGACCGCACGCAGAGAGGGCGTATTCCTGCACGACCCGACCTGATACGCGACACGCTCGCGCCCTGCTGGCAAAAATCACTGACGGCTCAATAACCGATGGATTCAAACCCGCCGACGTATATCTGAAGGGGTGGTCGCTACTTGACCGCCCCGGGGTCGCTAGAGCAACCGATTTGCTGACAGAACTCGGGTATCTGGTACCCGATGAAAACCGCAGCACCGGGGGGCGGCCATCGCTCACATTTCACATCAACCCACAAGCCATTTCTTAGCACCGAGCCTAAGAAACCAAATGAACTACTTTTTTTGGTTTTTTAGGCACCCCTCCTAGGCCTATTTTGAAATACTCACGGAAAGAAAATCATGACTGAAAAATACTTCATCTCCGCCGACGCAACGGCCTCGGCACTGATTTACAGCGAAGGCAAATGCGAACGCCGTCCCGTTATAGCGTGGCAGATGGCCCACACCGGTCGGGGGTGGATTGCAGTCCCTGTCTTCACGTTTGAAATCACACCAACAATGGCGGTCGCCGTAGACGCTGGCGGTGATAGCGTTACTTGCGGAGGTGTCTTGTATCCCACCCAGCAAACATTCGCCGACGCCATCAGAGGAGCGTAGAAATGGCAGCCCCACAACTATACGAGCCCAGCGAGGTCTGGCCTGTGATCTTGGAAGCCGTCGCCAATGGGCAGAGCCTGTCATCGATCCTGCGCCTGGAGGGTTTCCCGTCGTATTCGTGGGCCAAATACCAGTTGCGCAACAACGTTGATTTACGAAGGCTATACGACCAAGCCGTCGAGGACCGTGGGGACCGATTGGCTGAAGAATTGATCGACCTCGCAGACCAGCAGATGCCCCCCGGCCTAGATGGACCCGCCGCATCTGCCTGGGTGCAACAACTGAGGTTGAAGGTGGACGTTCGGAAGTGGGCCGCGAGCAAGCTTCGACCACGCGTTTACGGCGAACGCCTTGACGTCACCGTTTCTCAGGAACCCATCAGCATCACTGCAGCGCTGGAGCAAGCCAGACAGCGGGTTCTAACCATCGATGCTGAGTAGACCTATGCGCGCGCGTATCTGGCCTGCATTGCCCGACGCGCCCAAAACTTGCGCACGGGCATAGCGCGTATGACGTGCCTTCCAAATTGCCACATGGTGGGCAGAGTTAGCAGTACCATGCGCGAATGAACATCTTTGAGGGTGCACGAAGGGTTGCGAAAGTGGTTGCGGTGCTAATCGTGGTCGGGTTTGGGGTTGCAATTTTCACCGCCCAGCATGGCCCAGTTTCAGTTTCCTATCTGATTACTGGAACTGATGTGGCACCCGTCCGCGTCGATACATGCGGTGAAGTCGACTCTAGTGCGACCAAAGAATTAGTATCACGAGGTGGCAGGTCGGTCATTGTTGAAATTTGCCTTTCCATTCCGAACGCAACCGCAGAAGAATATGCAAGTTGGATTGTCAAGAATAGCGATAAGCAAGGTACGCCTGAATTTGAGACCGTCGCCGCAGAGTATCAAAGCGCAAAGCTGATTGCTAACGCTAACAAATCAGGGGTAGTCGAGGAATCAAAGTTGTCGCTCTATTTAGAGGCGGAAAGGCGCGGAATATTGCCGCCAGAAAAAACAGTTGTTCTAAATCGAGCGCTTGATCGCGCTTTGCATTCAGCCAAAGAGAGACTAGGGATGAAGCAAAATTTCAAAATCCCGGAGGCAGATGAAGGCTACATCACCCGATCAGCATGGCTACAAGTCGCTAAGGGCACTGGCGTCCTTCTTCTTCAAATGTTTGCCACCCTCGCAGGTTTTTGGACCTTCACTTGGGCAATAGGTTGGATCGTGCGCGGCTTCATGGGCATCCCGCGCGGAATCGACCACAAGCCATGACAATTCGATCCCTTCTTAGATTTTGCCTCGTTTTTATGTGTGGCTCAGTTGGTAGCGCTTGTGACGGCGACTATTTTTCACAAGTCGAATCCTTGTACAGCTACATTCAAGTTGGCACGTGTAAAGGAGGCTATTACGGCGATGTTTACACGCCGCAAGGCAAAATTTCCGATTGTCTTGGCCTGCTCACCACCGCAGTTTCGTTGAACGTGTCACAGTCAACGCAAACAGTCACCCTGATTGAAGAAGACCTTGGATTCAACAAGCAGCCGGTGACCATGCGGCTGTCGGCCACAAAACTCGGAAATTGCAGCATTGTTGATAGATCAAATTTTCGCTGTGACGGTCTTGAGAGAAGGGACGGAAAATTCGTCAATACAGCGTCAATAGGTTGGCGAAGAGTCTCTAACAGTAGGGCTTGTGCTATCAAGGCGCAATACATTGGTGATGGTTGGGTCGGCGACTCAACTTTGACTTATCACGACTCCGCTTGGATAGTTTTGGCTTATGTCGTCGGCGCGGTAGTTCTTTTTGGGGTTGTCGTGGGAGGACTGTAGCGGTCTTGTGAGGTAGGTCGGTCATCTGGATCGAGTAGCAATGGTGTACTCAGAAGTGCCACTAGGGAATCAAGAACCGGAAAGAGAATCAAGGCTCAGTCAATTTCTGAAAAATTTTCTCCGAGACCCTGACCATGGCGTGACCGATCGCGTAAGGCCGCCCCCCCCTTCGGCGAATTACCGAAATGCTTCCACTGGTCTGCCATGCTGCCGACAGCAAAATCTCGCCGTGCGCAGTCACCGCGAGTCCAGCCAACGAGGCTGAACGATTTCAACACTGCCGTGGGTTGAAATGTGGGTAGGGAAAAAGAAAAAACCCGCAAACCTATTAGGTATGCGGGTTTCAAGGCCATCCTTGGCGGAAACGGAGGGATTCGAACCCTCGATGAGGCTCTACACCCCATACTCC